>JBAWAM010000407.1:0-2344 GCA_049589315.1 Myxococcaceae bacterium | reverse complement strand
GTTCGTGTTCGGCACCGGTCACCCGGAGAAGGTGCTGAGCCCGACCACCTTCGACGTGGAGAACAAGTTCAAAGCGAAGGTGAACGTGGGCACCAACGGGTCCGCGACGGAGATGTGCTTCGAACCGGCCCTGAAGGGACTCACCGCACCGCTGGTGAACTCGGACAACGCCGGGTTCCTCCGCAACGAGGCCGCCCTCGCCATCGTCTGCATCACCGACGAGAACGAGCAGTCGCCCCAGTCGGTGACCTACTACCAGAACGCGTTCTTCAACATCAAAGGCCACAACCGGAAGACGATGTTCACCCTCAACGCCATCTCCGGCTTCAGCCCGGGTTGCCAGTACGACGACGGCAGCCTCGCGCAGATGGTCACGGCGACCAACGGCGTGAAGGAGGACATCTGCGCTCCGAACTGGGCGACCGCGTTGGAGAAGCTCGGTCAGACCGCCTTCGGTTTCCGCACCAACTTCTTCCTCACGTCGGTGCCGGATCTTTCGGGTGGTCCGATCAAGGTGGTCATCAACGGGACGCCGATCCCGGCCGTGGATAACCGCGGCGCGAACGTGTGGGTCTACGACTCGGTCTCGAACTCGGTGAACTTCGAGCCGATGTACGTCCCTGAGCCGGGCCAGACGATGACCATCGAGTACAATACGACCTGCTACGATCCGCAGCCGGTGCCGTAGCGTTCATCAGCCAAACGAAGCCGCTCAGGCGAGCCTCCACCCGGTCCAAGGGTGGGGGCTTTGCCGTCACCGGGAAAAGGGATTCTGCGTATGAAACAACACGTTCGTTTGCTGCTCCTGGGCGCGCTGTTGAGCACTGCTCCAGCGTTGGGCCAGATCACCTACAACGTCACTCAGACCTCGCAAGCCTACGTGCCGTTGGCGGGTGCGACGGACGTGACGGGTCAGTTCGGTTCGCTGGACGACTCCAAGATCACCATTCCGCTGGGGTTCTCGTTCCCGTACTACGGAAACAACTACACCCAGGTCACCGTCAGCACGAACGGGGTCCTGGTCTTCAACGACTCCGGCACCTCCAGCTATCTCAGTAACCGGGCGATTCCCGCGACTTCCGGGACGCCCAAGAACTTCATCACCCCCTGGTGGGACGACCTCGAGGGACATCCGGGCGGACAGGTTCGGTATCTCAACCCCACGCCGTCGGAGATCGTGATCGAGTACTCCAACTGGGGCCGGTGCTGCACTCCCAGCAGCTCGCCGACCTTCAGCTTCCAGGTGCACCTCTACGCGTCGGGGATGTTCCAGGTCCATTACGGTACGAAGACTGGACCTGCGTTCTCCGATGTCGGCCACAACGGTTTCGAGAACTCAGACGGAACGCTGGGTGGCAGCTTCTTCGCTTGCGGCGGCACCTCTGGTGGCTGCGCGGATTCCACATGGCCGACGAACACGCTGTTCACCGTCGGCGAGGCGCCCATCGCCGACATCTACGTCGAACAGGTCAACACCTCGAACCGGGTGAAGAGCGGATCGAACCTGACCTTCACCGTGAGTCCGGCGTTCAGGAACTTCGGACTGACGGCGGCGAATAACTTCCATTGGAAGGCATATCTCTCGACGGATCGGTCGCTCGATGCCCAGGATCGGCTCGTTTTCACTTCGACTTCGGCGGTGAGCCTTGCCGCCCGGGGGACCGCAACTGCCAACGCAAACGTGAGCGTCACGAATCTGGCGACCGGGCAGTACTACGTCCTGATCGAGGCTGATCCCGCGCCGGCAGGCTGCACCACCAACTGTGGAGCGGTCCAGGAGTTCACCGAGACGAACAACGTCGGCTCGTCCGCAGACCACTTCACCTTCGGCATCGACCTGGTCGCCGGCAGCATCACCGGAAGCCCCGGGACGCTTCGTCCGGGAGACACGGCGACCTTGCAGGCGCAGTGGCGAAATGACGGCACCGATCCCGCGGCCACTCCCAACAACGCAGTCGAGTACACGTTCGTCCTATCGGTCGATGACGTGTTCGACGGCAATGACTTCGTCTTCCCGGTCCAGGGGACCGAGGCGGCCACCGTCGGCGCGAGCTTCAGCCGGACTTATACCCTCACCATTCCGCAGAGCGTTCCGGGAGGGACGTTCCACTGGGGCCTGCGGGTCGATCCGCGAAACCAGGTGGTCGAAGCCAATGAGGCCAACAACGTGGTGTTCGCCTCGTCGACGGTGCTGGTCCATCAGGCCGACATCGTGCCGAGCAGCGCGGATGTGACGGATCGGTACACCTTCAGCCCGACCCGCCGGCTCTTCATTGATGAGACGGCGCGGATGACGGTGAAGCTGGACAATACCGGCGGCGCAGAGGCCCGAAACTTCCGTACC
>JBAWAM010000406.1:0-5163 GCA_049589315.1 Myxococcaceae bacterium | reverse complement strand
GGTCCACGGTCACCACTCCGGAATCCGGCTCACCCGTCCCGGCGTCGGGTGCCGGGGTCGCGCAGCTCGGGTCCTTCTGGAACGAGAAGCCAAGGTCCTGGATCACCTCACCGGTCCCGCTTGCGCTGGCGAGCGTGAAGTACAGCTCGCCCCCGCAGGGAACCTGGAGGTTGGCCTTCGCGCTCACCTGTCCACTTGCGTTCGCCACCACGTCGGCGTCGTGGGAGATCGACGTCCCCGCGCGGGTGAAGGTGATGGGGCTGCCCGCCTTCGCGAGGAGCTTGATCTGCGGCTGTCCGCCGAACCCGGTGGGTGACTGCCACTGACCGTTGATCGAGACGCTCGACGCGCCCTCCGGAACGGAGATCTTGAACTGGAACGGACCGGGCACCAGCTGTTTCGGCGCGAGCCCTGCCTGCTCCGTCCCGCCGATGCCGTAGTACCGGCGCTTGTCGGTCGATCCGGTGACGTCCAGCACCTTCGAGCAGCCCGCCACGCCACGCTCTGCGAAGATGGCCTCGATCTTCGCCTGCGCATCCCCAACCGGGGTGAAGGCGAGCTTCACATGGTGGGCGATGATCGCCGCCGCCAGCTCGAAGTCGGTGGCCGGCGTCATCGAGACAAGGGCCGCATAGAACGCGGCATCGAAGGTCTCCCCCTGGTCGATGCCCTCCGACAACAGCTTCCGCGCCTGCCACAGCGCGCCCGAGAAGTGCTGGCTGTCCTGGTGGACCTCCCCCCAGAGGACGTTCGGGCAGGCCAACGTGTTCTCCATGTCGCGCAGCGCGCCCTCGCCGGTGCCCGCCAGCGTCGCCACCCGGGGGCCGACGTACTCGCCAATCTTCGAGCTGGCTCCGTAGATGCCGGCCAGAAAGTCGGCGAAGCCCTCGTGCAGCGCGCCGGCCTCGTTGTTGCCGGAGCGCTCGTCCAGGGTGAACGACTCGAAGGCCGCGGTGCTGTAGATGGCGCCGTGGCCGAACTCGTGCCAGAGCACCGGGGCGTCGTAGCCGAAGTCCGCGGTGGTGCCCTGGAAGATCATCAGCGCGTCGACGTCCATCTGGAGGTCGGGGATGAGGAGCTGTTCGAAGTTCTCCTTCGGCATGAACGCCGCGTTGTCCATGCGTACCAGCTTCTGGGTCTTCGCCGTACCGGTGAGCAGCAGGTTGAGCTGCGCCTCCATCAGGTCGGGGAGCGTCACGTTCGTCCACACCGCGGGCTTCTTTCCGAGCTTCTCGTCGCGCATCTGGAAGGGCGGGATGTTCTCGCCCGGGAAGAGCGGACTCGCCGCCGTCGAGAGGTTGCGGACGAAGTCGTAGACCCCGTTCACGTGGTGGAACGCGTTCACCTCCACGAAGGGATCCGAGTCGCTCGGGGCGAGTTGGTGGGCGGCCGGGCCGGTGTACGGCGCCACGCTCGGATCCACCGGCGCGTACACGTAGTTCCCGGTCGGGTTCACCTGGGGGTCGTTGGTCGCCCTCGGCCGCCGGTCACAGAGGACCAGGTCATAGGGGGCGGTCTGTCCTCCCTGATTCAGGCGCCCGGTGACCCGCTTCGGCGCCGCACCCGCCGCCGTCGAGCAGTTCTCGTTGGGGCAGCAGTTGAGCGACTGGATCTGGGTGCCCACGAGGAAGCCGCCGTCGCGGTCCGCCTCGAGGTTGCCGAGCGTCACGCGCTGCACCGGCGCCACGCCCACGCCCGCATCGAGTCCGCCCGGCGACCGCGCGTACACGTCGGCCTCATCCGCGTTGAAGACGCGGTTGCGGCGCCACAGCACCTCGCCCGTCGAGGCGTCCACTGCCACGTACCAGTTCTCGCGCTGGTCCACCGTCGGGACCCACACGAGGTAGCCCGCGCGGACCTCGTTGCCCCGGGGGAACATCTTCCGCTTCGTCCCGCCGTAGGGGACGCCGTCCGCCGTCTGAATCGACATCGGGATGGCCATCGAGGCGATACGCAGCGCCTCGTCTGCGGAGAAGCGCCAGTCGCTCACCGCGCGCTCGTACGACGCGGCGCTCGACGTCACCTGGACGACCCTGCGGTTCCGGTCGACCGTGACGATCACCTTCGCGCCGTCGACCTCGATTCCTTCGACCACCTGCTGCATGTGGAAGGAGGCGCCGAACCGCGTGCCGAACGGGACGGGGCGGGCGAGCGTCGAGCTCATCGGCAGTCCGAGCTCCTCGCGCAGCCGGAGCGCGTGCGCCCACACCGCGTCGGGCAGGCGACCCGGCAGCGGTGCTGTCTGGACGCCGGCACGGAAGGCGAGCCGGCCGTCTTCCGTCCGAAGCTGCGCACCGGTAGCGGGCTGAACCGCGGTGGCAGCGAGCAGGAGCGGGACAAGGAATGAGGATGCAACCATGTGACCTCCGGGGGGCACGGGCCGTTCGAAAGGGGGCGCGAACGGTACGCGAGCTCGAAGCTTGGAGGGAACCTGGGCGCCTGCCCGGCTGTCCGAAGCTCGCCTCGAAGCGGGCGGGTGCGTAGGTCGTCGGATGAAGGTTTCACCGCAGAGGTGTTGGGGAGGTGGAGGCCGCTGGATGGAATCATCGATAGCCGGGTTGGACGTCCTCGAGTTGCTGGGTGACGACGAAGTGGTGGTGGTGGACTGCCGCAGCCGAGATGAGTGGGGCTTCCTGCCTCAGAAGATCCCCGGCGCACTTCGGATGGGCCTGGAGGAGATCCTCGACTCGCCCCACGCTCTCCCGGACGATGAGCTGATCGTCCTGTGCGACGGGACGGACGGCGCTCGAGCGCGGCGCGCCTGGCGGGCGCTCCTTCTCGCGGGACGCACCGCGGTGTGTCTGCGCGGGGGCTTGCGCGAGTGGATCCGTCGCGGGTACCCGACCGAGCAGATCACCCTCAAGCCCGCCCCCGTGCTGGCCGAACATCGGGTCGACAACTCACAACAGAACCACGGCTGACGCGGGGGCGTCCGACGTTGTAAGCAGCGCGTCACTTCCACGGAGACGCAAGACGTCATGTCGAAGCTTCGCGCAGTCATCATTGGCGCCACCGGACTCGCAGGTCAGCAGTTCATCGCAGCGCTCCGGGACCATCCCTGGTTCGAAATTGCCGGCCTCGCCGCCTCGCCGCGGTCCGCGGGGAAGACCTACGCAGACGCGCTGCGCACGGCCAACGGCATGCTGGCCTGGTTCGTCCCCGAACCGCTTCCGCCCGACATCGCCGCGATGAAGGTGATGAGCGGCGACCAGGTCAAGGCGATGGACTTCGACGTCGTCTTCACCGCGGTCGAGGCGGACGTAGCGCGCGAGCTGGAGCCGATGTTCGCGAAGGACCGGCCGGTGATCTCCACCGCCAGCGCGTTCCGCTACGAGGAGGACGTCCCGCTGCTCATCCCGCCGGTGAACGCGGACCACGTGCCCCTCATCGCCGAGCAGCAGAAGCGCCGCGGCACGAAGGGCTTCATCGTCCCCATCCCCAACTGCACCACCACCGGTCTGGTGGTCAGCCTCGCGCCGCTGCAGGAGGCATTCGGGATCAAGGCGGTGATGATGACGTCCATGCAGGCGATGAGCGGCGCCGGGCGCTCGCCGGGGGTGATCGGCCTGGACATCCTGGACAACGTCGTCCCCTATATCCCCAAGGAGGAGGGGAAGGTGGAGGTCGAGACGAAGAAGATCCTCGGCCGCATGGCCCAGGGCGCGATCGCTCCGCACCCGGTGAAGGTCTCCTGTACCTGCACCCGCGTGGCGGTGCTGGAAGGACACACGGAGTCCGTGTTCGTCTCGCTGGAGCGCAAGGCGTCACCGCAGGACGTCGCCCGGGTCATGCGTGATTGGAAGGGCGCCGAGCTGTCCCGCGAGCTCCCGCTCTCACCCTCGCAATGGATCGAGGTCCACGACGACCCCTTCCGCCCCCAGCCAAGGCTCGACCGGGACGCCCACGGTGGCATGGCGACCAGCGTCGGACGCATCCGTGAGGACAGCGTGCTGGAGAACGGCATCAAGTACGTGCTCGTCTCGCACAACACCAAGATGGGCGCGGCGAAGGGAGCCGTGCTCGTGGCGGAGATGCTGCGGAAGCAGAAGCTGATCGGCTGACCGGAACTTTTCGATTGAGGCGGCGGCCGGGTGGGGTACTTTGCACGCCTCGAAGCCCGAGAGGAGAGATTCGAAGATGGCGTACGTCGTTGCCGAGCCGTGCATCAAGTGCAAGTACACCGACTGTGTCGAGGTGTGTCCGGTCAATTGCTTCTACGAAGGCGCCAACACGTTGGCGATCCACCCGGACGAGTGCATCGACTGCGGCGCCTGCGAGCCTGTGTGCCCCACCAAGGCGATCTTCCCGGAGTCCGACCTTCCCGCGAAGTGGGCCGAGTACAAGCAACTGAACGCTGATTACTCTACGAAGTGGCCGAACATCGCGGAGAAGAAGGCGGCGCTCCCCACGGCCGAGGAGTTCAAGAACGTGGAGGCCAAGCGCCAGATGTTCGACCCGAACCCCGGGTCCTGAGCAGGTTCGAAGTCCCGTCGGAGCGCCGCCCGCGAACGCACCCTCCCGGTGCATTCGCTGCGGCGTTTCGTCTTTCAGGGGTCCCCCGATGAAGACCCGGCGACGCTGAGCGAGCTCACCTTCAGACCTCGGCGGAGCAGCTCCTCCCGGATTCGGGCGACGTCCTCGGGGGGCGGCGGCCCCCTTGTCCCCTGGATCCGGAGGGCGACCTCTCCTTTGCCTGTGCGCTCCACCTCCACCTTCGCGGAGATGGCGCCGGACAGGGTGAGCGCGAGGGCGGGTCGATCCGTCTTCATGAACACCTCGATCCGGCGAACCAGCTCGACGGCCGCCTGGGCCTTGAGTGCGGGCGAGGGCGGCTGAGAAGTCGCGGCGCCCTGCGACGGCATCTGCATCTGCATCTGCGGTTGTCCCTGGCCCAGACCCTGTGACTGCGGCCCGGTGGGCTCGTGCTTCGGCGCGCTGCGCAGTCCGCCCTCAGCGTCCAGTCCGGAAGCGGGCGCATGGACGGCTCGCTGTTCCCCGCGCGCCGACAGTTCGGCGCTGAGATCCTTCACGATCAAGTCGAGGACGCGGCCCGTCAGCTTCTCGTCCTGGGTGCCCAGCCCCTCGGCACGCGCGCGGCTGAGGCGCGTGGCGTCGACGTTCATCGCGGCGCGCACCTGCGGCAGCGCCTCCGGACGGGTAGGT
>JBAWAM010000405.1:0-8123 GCA_049589315.1 Myxococcaceae bacterium | reverse complement strand
GGTGGGGACTGCGGATGCTGGCCGGCAACGGGTACAGGCGCGGGCGGTACAGAAGCCGCGGGCGAAGGCGCCGAAGCGGGCTGCGCACCAGCGAAGTGTCCCGTCGGAGCGCCCCCGGCGGGCGTGAGGGAGAGCGGTACGCTCTGCGCCGCGGCCGCAGCGCCCGACGCGATCTGTGGTTCGGGACGGAAAGGGGCGACGGGGACTCCGCTCGGCGCAGGAGTGGGCGTTCCCACCGACCTGCCGGGCATATCAAACGAGTCGGCTTCGTCGTCCCCGCTCAGGTATTCGCCCGGGTTGAGCGAGCCGAACAACGCATTCTGCACCGGGTTCGCCGTGACCGGCGGTGCGATGGGCGGCACGGATGCGGCAGCGATCTGTGTCGGATCCGGACCCAGTCGGATGTACCGCGCGTCCCGGGAGATCCCGTAATGCCGCTCCAGGTAGAAGTAGATCTGGAGCTCGGGCGCGATGAACGGGACCACGCGCATGCCGGTGATGAACCCGAGCTGATCGAGGTCCTCGATGCTGTACGGGTTGAGCATCGCAACCTTGATGCGCCGCGGCCCGTCCCGGAACAGCGGGAAGGCCACGAACTTCGCCGCGGTCTCCGCGCTGATCAGCTCGAGCGTCGACGGGGTCACCGCGTCGAAGTCGGCGCTGGTCGCGACGGGCATCTGCCGCTGCGCGCCGAGTGCCCTCGCGAGCTCATCGAGGGTGATGTGACCAAGCTCGACGAGGTTCGTCCCGAGCCGGCCTCCGTAGATCATCTGCGCCTTCAGCGCCTCTTCGAGTTGCTTCGGCGTGACGATGCGCTGCTGGACGAGTAACTCTCCGAGCCTGAGTGCCATTTGCCGGTTGGATTGTGACGGGTCGAGCGCGTTCGCGCACGGTGCATTGATTCACTACATCCCGGCACACGCGGACTTCGCTTGACGTCAGGCGCTTCGCCGCTTCTTGCGGTCGTGCTTCTTCGACTTGCCCGTCCTGCGCCGCTCGCCGTCCGAGGTCTCGGTGAGCGAGATCGATCCGAAGCCGGGATCGGTGAGCTCGGGGAACGGCGTACCGTCCGGTGGCGGCGTGACGTGTGGCGTCTCGCTCGGGAGCGCCGGGAGGCGCACGATGAACGTGGAGCCTTCGCCCATCTTGCTCTGGACGCTGATCGTACCGCCGTGGTTCTTCACGATCCGCTGGGAGATCGCGAGCCCGAGCCCGGTTCCCTTCTGCTTGGTGGTGACGAACGGCACGAAGATGTTGAGCTGCTGGTCCGGCGGAATTCCGGGCCCGTTGTCCTGCACGTGCACTTCGACGGTCTCGCCGATCGCGCGGAACTCGCTGAAGCGCTCCAGCTTCGTGGTCCGGATGGTGATCAATCCCGGCTCGTGATCGAACGCCTGCACCGAGTTCTGCACGAGGTTGATCAGCACCTGCTTGAGTTGCTCCGCGTCGGCATCGACCTTGTTCAGGGCCTCATAGAGCTCGACCTGGAGCGTGATCTGCTCGGGGATCTCGTTCTGGATCAGCTTGATCGTCCGCGTCACCACTTCGTTGAGGTCGGTGAGGCCGAAGTTCTGTTTGAGCGGGCGTGAGTAGTCGAGGAACGCGCTCACCACGCCGTTCAGCCGGTTGACCTCCTCGACGATCACATCGAGGAACTCGCCGTCTTCGCCCTGCATCTTCCTGGGATCGAGGCACTGGGCGGCGCCCTTGATCGCTCCCAGCGGATTGCGGATCTCATGCGCCAGACCGGCCGCCATCTCACCCAGCGCGGCGAGGCGATCTCGCTCGCGCATCTTCTCGTAGAGCTGCGAGTTCTCGACGGTGATCGCCACCTGCTCGGCGATCTCCAGGACGAGGGCGATCTCGTCGGACGCGAACGCCTCTGGCACGCGTTCGTCCCAGAGGTTGAGGAAGCCGATGATGCGGTCGTTCCCCACGAGGGGGACGGTGATGCCGGCCTTCATCTGGCCCATCGCCGCCTTGATGTCGTTCAGCCGCCGCATCTCGTCCCGGTGACGACGGTGTTCGGCCGGGTTCTGCCGCAGCTCGAGGATTCGCCGGTCGAGGTTCTCCAGCAGCACGGCCTTCTGCCCGCTGGTGGCCGCGTTGAGGAGACCTCGCGCCATCGCCTGATCGAGGAAGTGGGCAGGTTGCGGGCCCCGCCAATAGCGCAGCCTGTACCCGGGGCGATCCTCGGCCAACAGGTACAGCGAAGCGTGGGTCACCCGGCGGGTCTCGTTGAAGCCGTCGAGGACGATGCTCCCGAGCTCGTCGACGTCGATCACGTTGGCGATGCGCGCGCGCAGCTGGGTCAGCGCGCGGAGCAGCTCGTAGCGTTCGCGGAAGAAGATGGCCACCACCTGCTCGTCGACCTTGGCCCGGAGCGGCTCCAGCAGGATCAGCATCACGAACGCCGCGACCACCGTGTTGAACAAGAAGAGCGGCCCGTTGTCGTCGACCCAGATCGTCAAGGTCACGAAGACTGCCGCCAGGATCGCGGCGAGCACCGCCTGAGATGCGATCTTCCCCAGCAGCTCGTGCAGGTCCATCAGACGCAGGCGAAGCAGGGTCTGCGCGAGGAAGAACAGGTAGAGGGTGGCGACGATCGGCCCGAGTGTGGGGAAGCGGATCCCGACCATTCCCAGGAAGTCGAGCGCGGAGAAGGCGATGGTCGCTGCGGCGCCGAGCGCGAGGTAGCGCAGACGGGCCCGTTCGATCCGGGACTCCATCACCGCCATCCGCCGCACCAGCAGCGATACCGAGACGGAGAGGGCGAAGATCACCCAGACGGCCAGCGCCACGCGCGCCCAGGGCGCGTTCGCCAGGGGCGTGAGGCCAACGGCCAGTCCGAAGAAGCCCGACAGCAGGGCGAACTGCCGGCCATAGCGAAGCACGCTCGGTCGGACGCCGAGAAACTCCAGGAAGAACGAGAGAGCGGCCGACGGGATGAGCGCCGCGAGGATCAGCGAGCCGGACATCCCCACCTGGGCGAGCCACGGTCGGACACTCGCGGGCTGCACGACATCGTGAAAGAATCTCGCGAAGTAGTAGCCCCCGACGATGAGGGCAAAGACGGAATAGAGCGTGAAGACCCGGGGCCTGTGGGCCCGGAGGAGCATCGAAAGCCCGAGTGCGAGGCCGACGATGGCCGCGAGGAGGGCGCTCTGGGTTCGGATGTCCATTCGAAACCGGATACTAACGCTGGATGTCGCAGGAATAATTCGAGTTCGATCCACAGGATCCAGGACGCCATGTTCTCGCCTCGCTTCAAGACAGTCGGTCTGGCCGCATCGGCGATGCTCTTGATGGGGCAGGCCGTCCCTGCGGTCGCCGACCGGGACACAGAGCTCCACCTTGCGCCCGCCGCCGCCCGCGGAAACGCTCCCGCCGAAGCCATGCTCAGCCCTCCGCCGGACGCGGAGAAGGTTCACGAGGCCCCCGGGTTCGTGCAGATCCGGAACCCGGCCTTCCCCGACCTCTCCAGGCCACCGGCGCCGGTCGTGGATCCCGGGCCGAAGTACGATGTCGATTCGGTCGCGCCCTACTTCGCCAGCGGGGTGCTCGCGGAGGCGAAGGCTGCGTTCGACAAAGGGCAGTACGCCGCCGCCCGGAAGAAGCTTCAGGACGCGGGGGACGAACCCCCGGTGCGTTACCTGCGCGCCCTCGCGGCGGTCCGGTCCGAGGACCACGCGAACGCCGCGAAGGAGATGGCCGCGCTCGCGGACGATTACCCGGCGATGCGCGACCGCTGCCTGACGCACGCGGGCGTCGCGTTCGCGGCGCTCGGGGACCACGGGCAGGCGGCTGCGCTGCTCGAGAAGGTGCCTGCGGATTCGCGCATGTACGCGGACGCGCGGATCGCCCTGTTCCGCGCCTTGCGGGGAATGGGGGATCAGAAGGCGGCGGCCGCCGCGCTCGAGCCGCTGGCGAACCTCCCGGCGCCCTCATGGGGCCGCGACATGGGGGCCGAGGCGCTGCTCGAACTCGCCGACCTGGCGAAGAAGTCGAAGGACAAGGCGGCGGAGACGGACGCGCTCCAGCGGCTCTGGGCCCAACACCCGCTCTCGCCTCAGGCGCGACATGCCGAGGCGCGGCTCGATCTCGCGAAGCTCCCGCTCGAGCGCACCCTCGAACGCGCGGAGGCGCTGGTGGACGCGCACCGGAACCGCGACGGCATCGAAATGCTCGAGCCGCTGGCGAAGAAGCTCCAGCTCCCGGATCCCCTGGCGTGTCGGGCGCACTTCGCGCTCGGCAAGGCGTACCGGAAGGAACGCCTGCACCGCGACGCGATCCGCTCGCTCGCGCCGGTCTCCCAGAAGTGCGAGGACCGCGAGCTGCTGCCCAGGGTGCTGTACGTCCTCGCCTCGTCGCGATCGATCGTGGATCTCGCGCATGGCCCCGGCGTGTACGAGACGCTGGCCCGCGAGTTCCCCGATCACTCCTTCGCCGACGACGCGCTGTACTTCGCGGCCGACGTCTACCTCACCAACGGCGATGCCGTGAATGCGCTGGCGCGGCTCGCGGAACTCTCCGACCGCTATCCGCAGGGTGATTTCGCCGCGGAGGCGCTGTTCAAGTCTTTCTGGATGCGCCGGCAACGCGGTGAGCGGGAGCAGGCGCTCGCGGTCCTCGATCAGATTGAGCAGACCTTCGCCGACTCGCCGGAGACGTACGAGCTCGAGCGGGCGCGGTACTGGCGGGCGCGGATGGAGGAGAGCGCCGGCAACAAGGATGCTGCTGCCCAGCTCCTGGCACGGCTCGCGATCGATCACCCGGCGACCTACTACGGCCTCATCGCCCGGAAGCGGCTGACCCGTCTCGACGAGGAGCGGGCCCGGGAGGTCGCGCGGCAGCTCCGGTTCCCCGCAAGCGGGTCGTCGTGGCCTCTCCACGCCGGCGCGTTGGCGAAGGATCCCCACTTCCTCGCCGGCGTCGAGCTGCTCCGGCTCGGCTTCCCCGAGGCGGTCTCGTCCGAGCTCCTCGCCGCGGATCGCACCCGGCTTCCGCCCGAGTCGATCCGCCTCCTGGTCCAGCTGCTGTCGAAGGCGGGCGATCAACGCGCTGCCCACGCGGTGGCGCGCCTCAGCCTCCGCGGCGATCTCTCAGGTCGGATCACCGCCGAGACCCGGCCGATCTGGGAGATTGCCTATCCGCTCGCGTTTCGCGATCTCGTGAAGCGGCACTGCGCGAAGGCCGGCATCGATCCCGACCTGCTGCAGGCGCTCATGCGCGAGGAGAGCGCGCTGGATCCGAAGGCGCTCTCCTGGGCGGGCGCGTTGGGGTTGACCCAGCTCATGCCCTCCACGGCGAAGGCGGTGGCCAGACGGCTGAAGATCCCCAACGTCACCCCCCGCAGGCTTCTGGAGCCCGAGCTCAACCTCCAGATCGGCAGTGCCTACCTGGGTGAGCTGGTGAAACGGTTCGACGGGACCGAGGAGTACGCCCTGGCCGGCTACAACGCCGGGGGCGGGGCAGTGGTCCGGTGGCGCCGGGACCGGCCCTCGCTCGAGCTGGACGAGTGGGTCGAGGAGATCCCGATCGCCGAGACGCGCGGCTATGTGAAGCGCGTGTTGCGGAGCTACAACACCTACCAACTTCTCTATCCGGGACCCGAACGTGTCAGCCAGGCGGCCAGGCGCTGAGGATGGCGGGGTGACAGGGACGGGGACTATCCTTCCCATGCGTGCGGGACGGTCCAGTCATTGAAGACCCGAGCAGACGCGCCACGTTGCGCGCGCTCCCGTCTGTCGATGAGCTGCTCCACCCGTGTCGGGCCGGCGGTCTGACGTGGCATCCCGGTATCGGTTCGGTCGCGGCTCGTCTGCTCGGCGGGGGAAGTGGCTCGCGGAAGCGGACGACCACGCCGAGCGACCTCGGGAATGCCTGCTCGAGCGCGTGGTTTCCAGTGACGTGGTGGAGACGAGCTTACGCGAATCAGAAACGTGCCCGGGTGAGCTCGCGAAATTTCCAGAACAGGTTGATACTGGATGTGCGTTGCCTCCGCGACGACGAGCTCGGGCCGGTTGCCGATGCGGTGGCGAAGCTGGGGACGTGACATGACCGCGACGGTTCTCGATACCAACGTGCTCGTGCTCAACCGGCACTATCAGCCGGTTCACGTCACATCGGTGAAGCGTGCGTTTTCACTCCTGTATCTGGGGGTGGTGAAGGCGATCGATCAGCAGTATCGCCTGTACGAATTCGCGGACTGGGCGGCGCTCTCCGCTGCTGCGCACCACGACTCCATCGGCACCACCGTCGGTCGCATCCGGGTGCCCCGGGTGGTCGTGCTCATGGCCTACGAGTACCTCCCGAAGGGCCGCGTCCGCTTCTCGCGCCTGAACATCTACGCGCGCGATCACGACACCTGTCAGTACTGTGGCCGCCAGCTGCCCCGGAGCGAGCTGAACCTCGACCACGTCGTCCCAAGAGCTCAGGGCGGAAAGACGACCTGGGAGAACGTCGTCTGCTCCTGCATCTCCTGCAACCTGCGGAAGGGCGGACGGACGCCGGTGCAGGCAGGGTTGAAGCTGCTGAAGAAGCCGGTGCGCCCGCGCTGGACGCCCTTGAGCCGGGGCGTGACACGTCGGATCAGGTACCGTGAGTGGCTCCCGTTCCTGAACCTGGCCGACGCGTCGTACTGGAACGTCGAGCTCGTCGACGAGTGATCGACAGGTGTTCCCGAAGGCGCGGGTGTGCGTTCACCGCCGCGCTGATACAGGATCAAAGCAAAACGTCGTGCTGCGTGGATGGGCGTCGACGCGCTCCTGGTGTGTGATTGATGCGACATCGACACGTCTGGCAACCGCGTGGAAGATTCAGCCCGGTCGTAGCGAGCAGGGGACCAGGCGGAGACTTCCATGCAACAAAACTCAATTGTCGCGTTCTTGTTTGCGGCCGCTGTCGCGATCTCGGTCGCGGCCTGCAGCAGCGGTCATCCGGATGTGCCCGACGCAGGTGACCCGGGAGCTCCGATCGACGGCGGCGACAATGGCGGTCCCGACGGGTCGATCGTGGTGACGGACGGCGGGCCGGGCAGCGAATGCCTCCCCGACGGAAATCCATGTGCCGTCGGATCGGGAGGCGTGTGTTGTAGCGGCACCTGTGACTCCGAGAGCGGCACCTGCGAGCCCACCGGGACGTTCTGCGGTGGCCCTGGAGACGCCTGCGCGAACAACGCGGACTGCTGCACCAACCGCTGCGAGAGCGGCGTCTGCGACAACATCCAGTGCGTCGACGTGGGCGCTGCCTGCGCGAGCGGCTCGGATTGCTGTACTGGCCTGTGCAACGCGAACGGCACCTGCGATCCGCTTCCGGGCGCGACCTGTGGAATCGTCGGCGAGTCCTGCACCACCGGGGCGGACTGCTGCTCCACCAACTGCCAGGGCGGGGTATGCGTCCGCGCCTATTACTGCCAGGCCGACTCCGACATCTGCTACGGCGACGACGACTGCTGTGGCCGCTCCTGCTCGAAGAACGATGGGACGCCGGGCATCTGCCAGACGGTGACCGGCGGCGGCGGTACCTGCACCCAGGGCGGCAACCCGTGCCTCAACGCGAACAACTGCTGCTCGCGCGTGTGCGCTGATCCCGGGTCGGGCGTCTCGGTGTGCCAGCCCGCGGGCGGCTGCGCGCTCTCTGGCGCCTATTGCGATACGGACCAGGACTGCTGCGGCGGCGGCAACAACCCGAACGGGTCGGTCACCTGCGTCAACAACCGCTGCGACAACGGCACCATGTGCAACCCCGTCGGCAACCTCTGCGGCGCCAAGGTGCTCCCGGATGGTGGAAGCATCCCCGCCTCGCAGAACTGCTGCGACGGGCGCGCCGAGGTGTGCAAGGTCGACTCCTCCGGTATCCCGCGTTGCTTCGGCGGAGGCAGCAACGACTGCCCGAACGGGTACGACGGGACGGCGGGCTGCTGCATCCCTGAAGGCAACGAGTGCCAGTTCAAGGATCAGTGTTGCGGTGGCGCTCCCTGCCTGCCCGGCGGCGATGGCGTCCTGCGCTGTACCACCGCGCAGTGTACCCCGCTCGGCTCGGCCTGCACCGCGGGGACGGACACCTGCTGCGCGGGCGAGTGCCTCCCGAACGGCGGCGAGCTGGGCGGGACGGTGTGCAAG
>JBAWAM010000404.1:0-1576 GCA_049589315.1 Myxococcaceae bacterium | reverse complement strand
GCCGCGAAGGACCTCGCGGGCGAGCAGGCCCAGCGGACCGAGCGCACGGAGCAGCCCGTCGTGCGAGTAGAGGCGATTGAGGAAGAGATAGTCGAGCGCGAGGCGTCGGGAGAGCCAGGCGTCGTCGACGACGCTGTGCTGCTCGCAGCCGTCCGCAGGCGATTCGACGTGGCGAAGCGAGGCGTGTGGGGCGTAGACGAGGAAGGCGCCTCGACGGAAGAGCTCCAGCGCGACCGTCGTCTCTTCGCGATTCGCGGTCCCGTCCAGCGATTCGTCGAACCAGGCCGGACCGAGCAGCGCATTCACCCGGCGGCGTCGGAACGACATGTTGGCCCCACGCGGCGTGAGCGGCACGAGCGGCAGGTCGTCGAAGCCGGAATCGAACCCGGCGTCGACGTCACCGGTCGGTCGGAGCTGTCCCACCGCGCGCTTGTGCACGATGCGGTCGCCCTCGCCCCGCGACTTGACCCTGCCCGCGACGCCCACCGCGCGAGGGAAGCGCTCCGCGGCGCGGAGGTGCTCCAGGACGAAGCCCGGGGCCAGCAGCACGTCGTCGTCGACGAAGATCACGAGGTCCGCAATGGAGCTCGACAGCCCGACGTTGCGCGCGCGGGTGACGCCGGGCGAATCCGAAGAGACGAACTCGACCGAACGCCTCAGCCAGGGCGCCCGCTCCAGGACGCGCGCAGGCGTCTCCACTTTCTGGTGCACCACGATCACCCTGCAAGGGACGCCCGTGGCGCGGGCGCGTTTCGCCTCCCGGACGAGGTCGGGGAGCGTCTCGAGGAGCGCGTCGACCCTGTCCCGGGTACAGCACACCAGGTCGGCGCTGCGGACCCCGTCGTCGTGCGGACCCACCCGGCGATCGACCTCGGCGCGTGCGAAGGTCGGAAGTCGGACGAGCGGCAACAGCATGCGGACCCGCGGATCGAACGCGGAGACCTCACTCCAGTGTCGGCCGTAGAGCAGCTCCAGCTCGATCGCCTTCTCGAGCGCGCGGACCGCGAAGAACCACCCGGAGAGGGCGCGGACGCGGGAGATCGGGCCGAGCAGTCTCGCCAGCAGCGAGCGATCACCGGACACGCGGTGGACGAGCCTGCCCGCGCCGTCCAGGTGCATGTACTCCTCGGCGCAATCCGACGGGACGATGAGCTCCACATCCGGCATCGCCTTGCTGCGCTCGTCGGACGGCAGCCAGGTGCCTCTTCGAATCTCCAGCCGATGCGCCGCCCCACGCATGGCCACGACCATCCAACACCGGGGCGGACGGGTCAACGGCGGGGGCCCGCGTTCGGAGGGGGCATCTGAGCGAAGGTCGTATATAGGCCGGTCGATGCCTGCCATTCACCAGCTCCTGCCCATGCTCTCCTGGGGAGACGCGGTCGGGAACCACGTCCTTCACCTGCAGCGGATCCTGCGTGGCCGTGGGTACGCGTCCGAAGTCTTCGCCGGACGCACCGACGAGCACTCGAGGGCGCTGGCCCTGCCAGCGAGCGGCCTCCCGTCATTGGCGGACGACGAGACGGTGCTGCTCGTGCATCACAGCTTCGAGTCGCGGCTCCTCCCGCTCCTGCGC
>JBAWAM010000403.1:0-6290 GCA_049589315.1 Myxococcaceae bacterium | reverse complement strand
GGCGCTTCCAGATCGAGGCCTACCGGATCCCCACCTTCGAGGTTCAGCTCACGGGCCCGAGCACGGTTCCCCTCGATCGCCCGTTCAAGCAGAAGGCGGTGGCGCGCTACTACGCGGGAGGCTCGGTGGTGGGGCAGCAGATCGCGTGGCAGGTGACGCGTCGCCCCTGGCACTACGTCCCCGAAGGCCGGGAGGGGTTCCTCTTCGCCTCCAGCACCCAGTTCGCCCGGCCCTCGTCGTCGCGGGGTCCCGAGGTCCTCACCGGAGAAGGCGTGCTCGACGCATCCGGCTCGGCCGAGTTCAGCGTGAACCCGGCATTGGACCTGGACGGCTCGGCGCGGATCTACCGGTTCGAAGCCACCGTCACCGGCGCCGACAACCAGCAGGTCAGCGCGGCGCAGGAGGTGAGGGCGCTGCCCCCGTTCGTCATGGGGATGAAGCTGCCGAGGTACTCGGAGAAGGCCTTCACCCTCTCTCCGGAGATCATCGCGGTGGGCGTGGACGGAAAGCTGGTGAAGGGTCAGGAGATCTCCGTCCGCCTGTACCGGCGCGTGTGGCACAGCCACCTGCGCGAGACGAACTTCGCCTCGGGCCAGCCGAAGTACGTCACCGAGCAGGAGGACGTGAAGCTGGAGGAGCGGACGATCCAGAGCGGCGCCGAACCGGTGAAGCCGGCGTTCCCGCTCGAGGAGGCGGGCGTGTACGTCGTCGAGCTGTTCTCGCGCGATCGGCTGGGCCGGGTGCAGACACTCACCGCGGATCTCTACGTGGGCGGAGAGACGCCGGTGGCGTGGCAGAAGTCGCGCGAGGGCGTGTTCGAGGTCGCGCCGGACAAGAGCGCCTACGCGCCGGGAGAGACGGCGAGGCTGGTCATCCAGAGCCCGTTCCAGCAGGGCCGCGCGTTGGTGGTGGTCGAAGAGCCCGCGGGCAACCGCTACGACTGGGTGGAGGTGCGTGGCGGCAAGGCCGTCTACGCGCTCCAGGTCCAGCCGCACCACGTCCCCAATCTGCCGGTGCATGTGGTGCTGATGCGCGGACGGATCGGGGAAGCCGGCGAACAGGACGACAGCCGCTACAAGCCCCAGACCGTGGCGTCCTCGCTCGATCTGGAGATCACCCCGGTGCGCAACCAGGTCGAGGTGAAGGTGGCCCATCCCGAGGTCGCCCGCCCCGGCTCGAAGGTGGACCTGGTGGTCACGCTGGCGGACGAGCGCGGCAAACCGCAGTCCGGCGAGGTCACCCTGTGGCTGGTCGACGAGGCCGTGCTGTCACTCGCGAAGGAGGGCCCGCTCGATCCGCTCACCGCGATGATCGTCCGCAACGCGCGGGTGAGCTCCGTGCGCGACACCCGGAACAGCGTGCTCGGTCGCATCGCCGAGCTGGAGGAGTCTCCTGGCGGCGACGGCAGCGAGGACGAGGAGCAGCAGCCGGGCACGGGCAAGCGCATCGTGCGGAAGAACTTCCAGACCGTGCCCTTCTACCAGGCCACCCTGAAGGTTCCCGCTTCGGGACGGCTGGTGGTGCCGGTGCAGCTCTCGGACGATCTGACCAACTTCAAGGTCCGCGCGGTGGCGGTCTCCGGCTTCGCACGCTTCGGGTATCGGCAGAGCACCCTGCGCGTTCGCTTGCCGGTGATCGTCCAGCCGCAGCTCCCCCGCTTCGTCCGCCAGGGCGACCAGTTCCACGCGGGCGCCATCGCCCGTCTGGTGGAAGGTCCGGAGGGGGCGGCCAACGTGGAGGTGAAGCTGGAAGGCCCGGTGACGGGTGACACGTTGCGCGCCTCCACCGAGCTCAAACGGGACGTGGCGATGAGCTTCACCCGCCCATTTACCGTGAAGACCCTCCCCGCCGATCAGGCTGCACAGCTCACCGTGCGCGCGGACATCACGCGGAAGAGCGACGGCGCGGGGGACGCGTTCGAGGTGAAGATCCCGGTGTACCCGGACCGCCAGATCGAGCGGTTCGCCGCCTTCGCCGAGCTGAAGCCGAACAAGACCGTGCACACGCCGCTTCCCGAAGCGGCGCGCCGGGGGACCCTGACGCAGGAGTACGTCTTCACCACCGTCCAGGGGCTTCTCGAGGCAGCGTCGGGCATCGACTATCTGGCGCGCTATCCGCACGGCTGTCTCGAACAGAAGATGTCGCAGCTCCATCCGGAGGTCGCACTGGGCGGGCTGCTGCGCCGGCTCGAGCTCAACGCGAACTACTCGAAGCAGGCCGCGGCGCACGTCCGTCAGCTGCTGGAGGAGATGGCGCTCAACCAGACCGAAGAGGGCCTGTTCGCTTTCTGGCCCGGCGGTCCCGGTGACATCCAGCTCACCGCCCAGGCCGTGGAGTTCATGCACGACGCACGCAAGGCCGGGCATCCCGTCGACGAGAAGCTGCAGACCCGCGCGGTGGAGGCGCTTCAGCGCGTGTTGCGCAGCGATTACCCGGGGCTGATCGCCGAGTACCGCTGGGACCAGAAGGTGACCGCCCTGCGGGCGCTGGCGCGGACGGGGCACCTGGACGAGCACTACCTGATCGAGCTGTTCCACCGCCGCAACCAGATGGATCTCACCGCGATCGCCGACCTGGCGTGGACGATGAGCCAACGCCCGTCGAAGTATCAGACCAACCTCGCCGCGCTCGAGACCGACCTGTGGAACGGCGTGGTGATCAAGCTGCATCGCGGGAAGCCCACGTTCGAGGGCCTCAATCTGCAACGACGCGGGTGGAGCTACGGCTATCTCGGCTCGGAGACCGCCACCCTGGCCGCGGTCTTCGAAGCGCTGCTCGCGGTCGATCCCGGGGACGAGCGGCTGACCGTGCTGCGCGATGCGCTGCTGTCGATGGCGCAGGCAGAGCGCGGGTTCGGCTCGACGTACGACAACCGCCGCGCGCTCACCGCATTGGCCACCTATCTGGAGAAGGCCAGGCACCCGGAGGTGAAGGCGACCGTGTCGCTGAACCCGCTGAACCGCAGCGTGACTTTGGACAAGGGACACCTGGTGGCGCGGATCGAGGAACGGCAGGCCTTCGAGCCCAGCAGCATCAGCACCACCGGCCCGGTCGGTGCCCGCATCAGCTACGCGTACCTGCCGAGCACGCCCGGCGATCAGGTCGCCGCGCTGCAACAGGGCTTCATCGTCTCGCGCAGCGCCACGGTCATCCCCGCGGACGGCTCCGCCGATCGTCACCTCGATGATCGAAAAGGTCAGTCCCTCGAGCTCGCTTCGGGCGATGTCGTGGAGGTCCACGCGAAGCTCACCTCGAGCGAGGACCGCTACCACGTCGCGTTGATTGTCCCGTTCGCCGCCGGCTTCGAGCCGCTCAACCCCGCGCTGGAGACCTCAGGCGCGATCGCCCGGCCGTCGCAGCCCGACTCGACGACGCCGAGCTACGTGCAGCGGCTCGACCACGAGGTCCGCTACTACTTCGTGCACCTGCCGAAGGGGCAGCACAACTTCCACTTTCGTCTGCGCGCGACCACGCCCGGCTCGTACGTGCACCCGTCGCCCTGGGCCGAGCAGATGTACCACCAGGAGGTCCGCGGGCGGGGTGACGGCATGCGCGTGATCGTGAGCGCGTCCGAGGCGAGACGGTGAACGCGCGACGGCGTCAGCTCGCCCGGTGGGCGCGAAGGACCGCGATTGCGGCGGGCGCCGTCGCGCTCTCGACGGTGATCGGGCTCCTTCTCGTTGCGGACGGAACGCTGCATGCGCCGACACCGTCGCGATTGATCCTCGATCGTCGGGGGAGCTACCTGGGCGAGGTGCCGGGGGAGGGCGAGTCGCTCGGGCTGTGGCCTCCACCCGAAGCGCTCCCGGAGCGGATCGTCCGCGCTACGCTCGAGACCGAGGACCGCTTCTTCTACGAGCACCCGGGCGTTCACCTTTCCTCCGTGGGCCGGGCGCTGAAGCAGAACCTGTCGGCCGGGCGGGTGGTCTCCGGCGCGTCGACGCTCGCGATGCAGGTCGCGCGAATGCAGGCGGGCCCCGGTGGAAGGAGCCTCTGGCGGAAGCTGCGCGAGGCGGTCGAGGCGATGCTCCTCGTTCACGCATACGGCCACGAGCGGGTGCTCCGGCAATACCTGACGCTCGCGCCGTACGGGCATCGGGTTCACGGCGTGAGCCGGGCGGCGCGTCTGTACTTCGCCAAGCCGGTCGAAGATCTGTCCTGGCTGCAGGCGGCCTATCTGGCCGGGCTCCCCCAGAGTCCCGGTCGAATGGACCCATGGGACGAACGCGGGCTGCAGCGTGGTTTGAGGCGCGCCCATCGGATCCTCCGCACCCTTCACGCGCGCGGGGTGATCACGGGCGACGAGCTGCATCAGGCGATCGGAAGCGAGCTCGGGCTGGTGGAGAAACCGCGACGTCGACCGGAGGCGCTGCACGCAGTGCTCGAGTGGAGTCGACGCGCCGGCGATCGGCAGGCGCCCATCCTGGAGTCCACCCTCGATCTGACGATGCAGTCGACGGTGGCGGAGATCCTCCGCAGGAATCTCGCCCGGAACGCGCCGCTGGGGGCCGGCAATACCGCGGGCATCGTGGTGGACCGGCACACGGGCGAGATCCTCGCGTACGTCGGCTCCAGCGACTACTTCTCCGAGGAGACGCGTGGCGCGATCGATTACGTCCGCACCCGCCGCTCTCCCGGCTCGACGCTGAAGCCCTTCATCTACGCGCTGGGAATGGAGCGACGGGGTTACACGGCCGCGACGCAGCTGCCGGATACGCCGCTCGATGTCGCGCAGGACGACGGGCGCGTGTACCTCCCGGAGAACATCAACCACGCGTTTCTCGGCCCGCTCCTCCTCCGGGATGCGCTGGGCAACTCCCGGAACATCCCGGCCCTGCGCGCGCTGTCAGACGTCGGGATCGAACCGTTGCTGCAGCTCCTCGAGCGCGGCGGTGTGGAGGGCATTGACTGGACTCCGGGCGCCTATGGATTGGGCCTCGCCATCGGGAACCTGCCGCTCACCCTGGAGGAGTTGGTCGCGCTCTACGGCGTGCTCGCCAACGAGGGAGAGAGCCTCGCGCTGCGGCGATTCATCGGAGATCCGGTGCAACCCCGTGAACGACTCCTCTCCCGCGCGTCCTCGCAGATGGTCACCCACGTCCTGTCGGATCCACTCGCGCGGCGCCGCAGCTTCCCGGCCGGCGGCGCGCTGGACTTCGACTACGCGGTGGCGGTGAAGACCGGGACCAGCCAGGGCTATCGGGACGCCTGGACGGTGGCGTACAGCGACCGGCTGATCGTCGGCGTGTGGGTGGGCAATCACGATTGGCGGCGGATGAACCACGTGGGTGGACTGGGCGGGGCCGCGGAGGCGGTGCACGAGATCATGGACGCGCTGATGCCGCTCCGTTCGCCGCACGTTCCGGTGGAGCGCGCGTTCGCCCTCCCGGACGGTCACGTGACGCGCGACATCTGCCCGACCTCCGGCGTCCTCGCCGGGCCCGACTGTCCGCACCGCCGGGTCGAGGCGTTTCCCCCAGAGGTCGCCCCGACCGAACCCTGTCGCTGGCACGCACAGGTGGCGATCGATCTGCGCAATGGGCTGCGCGCCGGCCCCGGCTGCCCCGAGCGGTTCGTCGTCAGACGCTCGATGCTGGATCTGCCTCCCGAGCTCCACCGCTGGGCGCGTGGCGAACGCCTCGAGGTCGCGCCCAGGGAATACAGCCAACTCTGTCCGGGCAACGCCGTCACCCGCGCGCACATCGAAATCACCGAGCCGCGCAATCGCTCCCGATACCTGCTCGATCCCGACGCGCCGCCCGGTCTCTCCAGCGTCCGCTTGTCGGCGGACGTCACGCCCGCGACCGAGGAGATCGTGTGGATCGTCGACGGCGTGCCGGTGGCCCGGGTGGGTCATCCGTACGAGTACCGCTGGTCACTCTCACCCGGGGTTCACACCATCACCGCCGCGATGGTCCGGCGCGGCGAGTCCAGCGAGCCCATCACGCTGATCGTCACCGACTGAGCTCCTTTCACCTGCCGAGCCGACGCCGGAGCCCCGCTGCCCAGGAGAACGCGAACAGAGCCAGCAGCGTGCTCGGCCCCGTTCCGCCCGTCGCGCCGCAGCCTCCGGAGTTCACCTCGTCGGGCGGCGCTCCGCTGCCTGCGTCCGGCAGATTCCCGGGCGTTGTCCCGGCATCGGTGCCGCCGGGGCCACTCTGCTCGAGCTGCACCTCGACGGTGAACTCGCAGGCGTCGGAGTTGTTCGACGCATCCGTGGCGGTCACCGTGACCGTCGTCACTCCAACCGGGAAGCGGGTGCCGGACGCGCGGCTGTAGTGGACGGTGGG
>JBAWAM010000402.1:0-3273 GCA_049589315.1 Myxococcaceae bacterium | reverse complement strand
CCCCCGCCGAGCCCGGAGCCGACGCCGGAGGAGCTCGAGGAGATTGAGCGCGCGCTGGGCGCGGATGCGGCCGCGCGTGCCAGGGAGCAGGCGCCAGAGGCCGCGACGGAGCAGCCTCCCGCGCCTGCGCCGTCGGCGGGGTTCAGCCTTCAGTCGCTCAACCCGGACATCTCGTTCATCGCCGACGTCGCGGGGGCATGGTTCACGGCAGAGCAGCCCCTTCAATCCGGCGGGCACGATCCGACGGAGAACGGCTTCACCCTGCAGCAGCTCGAGCTCGCGGTGTCGAGCACCGTGGACCCGTACTTCAAGTTCAACGCGAACCTGGTGTTCGGCCTGTTCGGGGTGGAGATCGAGGAGGTCTACGCGACCACGCTCGGGCTACCCTATCGCCTGCAGCTCCGCGCAGGGCAGTTCCTGACCCGGTTCGGGCGATTCAACCCGACGCACCTCCACGCGTGGCAGTTCGTGGATCAGCCCTTCGCGATCGGCCGGGTGTTCGGCGGCGAGGGGAACCGCGGGCTCGGCGCGGAGCTGTCCTGGCTCGCGCCGCTGCCCTGGTACGTGGAGGTGACCGGGTCGGTCACCGAGGCGCGGGGCGAGGCCACGGCGCGGAGCTTCCTCGGGGCGACCACGGAGCCCATCCGCTCGCCGTTCGATCTCCAGTACACCGGTGCGGTGAAGCAGTTCTTCCCGCTCTCCGATGACCTCTCGCTGAACTGGGGGCTGTCCGCCGCCACGGGGCCGAGCGCGCTGGGGAACCAGAATCGGACCGACGTGTTCGGGACGGACCTGTATCTCAAGTACCGGCCGATCAGCGACCCGGGCAACCCGACGGTGGTGTCGCTGCACGCGGAGATCCTCTACCGCCGGCGTCAGGCCCCGGAGGACCTGCTGCAGGACGTGAACGCCTGGGCCGAGCTGTTCTGGCGCTTCGCCCAGCGCTGGAGCGTGGCGGCCCGCTACGAGCTGGGCACGCCCGCGTACGGGCTCGGCGGAGAGATCGTCCCCGACCCGCTCGATCCGGAGTGGGCGCAGTCCCGTCAGCGCGCGTCGGCGAACCTGACGTTCTGGCCCACAGAATTCTCCCGCGTGCGACTGCAGGGCGCGGCTGACCTCGTGGGCTGGCGCGAGGCGCCGAGCTACTCGGTCATGCTCGCGCTCGAGTTCGCGGTCGGCGCGCACGGCGCGCACGCGTTCTAGACAGCTTCCATCTTCTTCGAGGTCGTCATGCGTTTCTTCAGGGGCATTCCCTTGTTGTTCGCCGCGGGCTGTGCGTTCGGCCCGGGCGAGCCGTTCGCCACCGTGGCGCCCCGCTTCGAGGCCCGCTACGAGATCCCGTCGGACCGACAGCTCCAGGAGCAGGGGTGGGCGAAGCTGGCCTCCGACTACCAGGTCCGGCTCACCGCCTTCACCCTCGAGGTCGCCGAGGTCGAGCTGCGCTCGCGCAGCGGCGGCGGGGGCGGCGGAGGCGGGACGTTCGATCCGGCGAATCCGCCGCCCGGCTATTCGCAGTGCCACGGCGGGCACTGCCACCGCGACGACGGCGCGCTGGTGTCGTACGAAGACATCCAGGCCGAGCTCGACGGCGGCGGCACCGCGACGGTTCGCACCGAGCTGGCGCTGCACGTGGGCCGCGAGGTGGATCTGCTGGCGGGCGCGTCGCTGGTGCCGGCATGCGAGCCGGACTGCACCCTGGACGAGACCCGGATCTCCTCGGTGCGCGCCGGCGTCAAGGCCGTGCGGATCGAAGGCTTCGTCCGGGACGGTCGCGCCCAGCAGCGACTGCAGGGCGAGGTGCCGTTCGTGTTGCACACCCCCGGCTTCGCCCTGGAGACCGGCGCGGACATCGAGGCGGATCGCACCTCGCCGCCCCAGATTGAGCTGACCGTCCTGGCCGAAGCGGGCCCGCATACCTTCGACGCGATTGACTGGGCAGTCCAGGCCCAGGCCGGTGGCGTCATCGACTTCGGTGCTGTCGAGAACGAAGCAGCCCGAACCCAGGTGCTCGATGAGCTGAGCGCCGAAACCCTGAACGTGGACGTGAGACGACGATGAAGACGCGCAATGTGGGAACGACCCTGTCGATGCTTGGACTGCTGTCGCTGATGGCCTGTGGCGCCGAGGCCCCGGAGGAGTCGCCGGACTTGGAGGCGTGTGAGCACCTGAAGGTGGGGCCGGCCACGGCGGTGACCGCGGCGCAGTCCCCTGCGAGCGGGGCTCCTCCGGCGGTCGCGGCCAACCACAACCGCTACGACATCACCCTGGTGGACGTGACCGGAGGCAAGGGCGGCGTCGTGACGTTCTCTTCAACGAAGGCCGGCGATTACCGCGTGTCCCTGAACAAGGACGTGCCGTTCGCGATCATCGACGGCGCCATCGAGGAGACCGTGAAGGGGTCGACCGAGTGCACCGAGCTGAAGGCGCGACACACCTTCGAGCTGGGCGTGGGCACCTGGACCTTCGAGTTCGGACCCACGGCGGAGACCGAGGTCGGGCTGGTGATCGAAGAGGCCGCGCACGCGCACGCCGAGCACTGACGCCGTCAGCCGGCGTGCGACGAGGACGCGTCGATGAACACCACCTCGCGGAAGCCGAGCGTGACCAGCAGCCCGCGCAGCGCGCGCTCCGTGGATTGGCGCGCGCGCTCCTGGAGCTGCCTGTCCGAGTCCACCTCGCGCACGAACGCCTGGCGCGCCTGCTCGAAGAGCTGGGCCGTCTCGGTGGAGTCGAGGTTCGAGCCGATGATCTCGGTCTCGCCGGGGAGCAGCTCGACCTCGGAGGAGAGCGGAGGGAGCGAGAGCTCGACCCGCTCTCCCACGATGCGCAGGCGCGAGGTGTCCAGCTTTCTCAGATCCAGCCCGAGGCGGGCCCGGGCGAACACGATCGCCCGGCCCTCCGGCTTGCGGAGGCTGAATCGAAGCCAGTGCGCCACGTCCGACCAGAGTGATCCAGAGGGCTCCGGATCGGGAGAGAAGGAGATCTTCTTGTACAGCGTGACCTCCACCGTCTCGAGCCGAGTGATCTCCCGGACCTTCTCGACCACCGCCGCCGGATCCGGCGCGCGCGCTCGCGTTTCGAGGAGGAGCATCGCCGCGGCGCCTGCGGCAAACCCGATGAAGCAGAACCCGATCACCAGCAGCAAGCGGCGCATGCCGTGCATCCTAATCCCGGTGGAAGCAGAGGAAATCCGATGAAGTCCCTATGGAAAATGATGGTGGTTGCGGCAGTCCTCACGGGTGGCGCAGCGTCGGCGAAGGTGGACATCGTCGC
>JBAWAM010000401.1:0-4903 GCA_049589315.1 Myxococcaceae bacterium | reverse complement strand
GGCCCGTGATGCATTCGAACAGGCGCCCCGCGTTGGGACGGCACTGCCCCACCAGCGTGCGGGCCCGTGGCCCCGAGCTGAGCAGCTCCTCGAGGAGCCGCGACTTGCCACTGCCGGCGTCACCCTCGATGAACAGCGCGCGAGGAGCTCGGGGACCTTCGGAGTCGAAGGCACTGCGAAGGAAGTCGGCGGAGGCCTCCAGCTCCCGGCGCCGTCCCACGAACCCCGGCGACGCGATGTAGGGGCTCCCTTCGAGCGCGCGGCGAGGGGGGGACGCCGGACCCGGCGAGCGCAGGAGTCCATGCCGCGTCGCAATCCGGCTCAGCTCGTCGTACACGAGGGCGGCCGTCCGGGGTCGGCGTCCGGGATCCTTCTCGAGCAGATCGAGCAGCAATGCATCCAGCTCGACCGGGATCTCCGGATCGCTCTCCCTCGAAGAGCGGGGCAGGGCAGAGATTTGTCGGTCGAGCCAGTCGGGCGTCTCCTGGGGTCGGCGCGCCGGGTCGGCCAACGGGTGGGTGCCCGTGAGCAGCTCGTACAGGATGATGCCGAATGCGTAGAGATCGACGCGCGGATCCGAAGGGGCGCCCTGGATGCACTCCGGCGCAAGGTACGCGTGCGTCCCGTGGATCTCCCCGACCTGACGCTCGTCGCTCAGATCGCCGATCCGGGCGATTCCGAAATCCGTGATCCG
Organism: Myxococcaceae bacterium; assembly: GCA_049589315.1. Classification (GTDB taxonomy): domain Bacteria; phylum Myxococcota; class Myxococcia; order Myxococcales; family Myxococcaceae; genus JBAWAM01. The sequence goes on along the minus strand of JBAWAM010000401.1, from coordinate 4,209 downwards.
CAGGCGCGGTGGAGCTTCGCCCGACGTCGCCGTCCAGGGGGCTTCGAGCAGCAGGTTCGCCGGCTTGAGATCGCGGTGAACGATGTTCCTCGAGTGGATGTAGTCGAGCCCGTCCAGCAGTTGCAGGGCGAGCTCGAGCGTATCCGGGACTGTCAGGATGCGAGCGCGGGTGAACGCGCGAAGGCTCGGCCCGCCGCAGTAGTCCATGACGTAGAGCAGATCGCCGTCGACCGCCGCGAGCAGGTGGGACCGGACGCATCCCGGATGCTCCAGTCGACTGGCGACCCGGTACTCGCGCTTGAACCGCTGAACGACACTGCCGCTGTCGAGCCGGAGCGTCTTGATCGCGACCGTTCGGCCCGTGCGCACATCCTGTGCGCGGAAGACCTCACCCATTCCGCCGTGGCCGATCGGCTCCTCCAGCTGGAACCGGCCGAGCAGAACTTTGCAGGCGAGCAGTGCGTCCACGCCAGGCAGGCTAGCAGGCACAGCCTGTGGGAGGGGCGGAGCCACACTCCCACCCACCGCGCTTGTGCTACGGCGCGGCCGCCCGAACGCCGATGGCGAGCTGTCCGAGCCCTGCGCCCTTCGCGAGCTCCATCACCTCGACCACCTTGCCGTGCGGGACCCCTTCGTCGGCCTGCACGACGACCAGGGTCGACGGATTCTCCGCCTTTGCCTTCTCGAATGCCGCCTTCAGCTCGTCGGCGGTGACGACCGTACCTGAGAGCGCGACCCGTCCATCTGAGAGCACCGCCACCGGCAGGTCCGCGCTCTTCACCGTCACGTCGGCGGACGAGCCCTGCGGCAGATTCACCTTGATGCCGTTCTTCGCGCCGCCCGCGCCGTCCGCCTGACGAACGATCACCGTGCTCGTCACCATGGAGATGATGAGGAGCACGAGGAAGATGTCGGTCAGCGGCGTGATGTTGATTTCGGAGAAGACGCCGTCGCCGCCTTCTTCCGGATCCGAACCGGGCACCTTTCCGAGCGCCATGGCCTAGCCCGCCTCCGCGGTCGAAGGCGTCGACGCGCCCGGAGCAGGCCCGGCCTGGCCCATGGCGCCTGGGCCCGACTGTGTCCGCTCGCGGAGCAGCTCCACGAACTCCTCCGCGAGGAGCTTGAGCTCCACCGCGACGCGCGCAAGGCGGGCCTGGAAGTAGTTGTAGATGACCACCGCCTCGACCGCGACGAGGATGCCGGCAGCGGTGGCGATGAGGGCCTCGGAGATGCCCGTCATCACGGCGGCGGTCCCTCCGGTTCCACCGGCCTGCACGTCGAGGCCGAGGTCGCGGAAGGAGCGCATGATGCCCGCCACCGTCCCGAACAGGCCGACGAAGGGGGCAGTGGCGCCGATCGTGCCGAGGATCCACAGGTTCTTCTTCAACTTCAGCGTGACCTGGGCGCGCTCGCGGTCGACTGCGGTCTCGATGCCGCTGCCGCGGTTGCGGTCGACGCGCTCGAAGCCGGCGAGAAAGATGTCCGCGGCGAGCGCATCGGATCGTTCGGCGGTGGTGCGCGCGGCAGCGACGTCGCCCCGGAGCAGGTGCTTGCCCACCGACTCACCGAGCTTCCTCGCCGCATCGCTGACATTCCAGAGCGTGATCAACCGCTCGATGGCGACGCCCAGTGCGATGACCGAGCAGGCGATGATGATGGCCATCGTCACGCCGCCCAGCTGGATGTAGTGCCACAGCTCCTGGATACCCATAGAGGTGGGACAGCGTATGCCCGTGGGCGGAATCGCGCCACGTGTTCTCCGAAAGTGATCGCCCGGCCGCACGCTCGGCAGTAGACCGTCGCCCATGCGACGAGTCCTCCCCGCGCTGGCAATCTCGCTCTTTCTCCTCGGGTGTCCCCCGAAGCGGATCGAGTTCGGCCCCACCGGACCCATCGACGACCCCGAGGCGGTGCTGAAGCTCGTGGCCGAGAACGAAGCCCGGGTGGTGACCCTGGTCGGCGAGTCCAAGGTCCGCGTGGACACCCCCCAGGGCAGGGGATCCTTCTCGATGTTCGTGGCGCTCTCCCGCCCGGGCCTCATCCACTTCGAGCCGCTCGACTTCTTCGGGCGCCCGGTGGCCGTCCTGGTCGTGAATGGCGACAGCTTCGGCCTCTACCAGTCGCAGGAGAACCGCTACTACACCGGCCCGGCCAGCCCGGCGAACGTGTCGAGGTTCCTCCCCATCGCGCTTCCGGCGGATGAGCTCACCCGGATCATGCTCGGGGTGGCGCCGAGGATCCCGCACGAGCAGGCAGAGCTCCGCATCGATGGCCAGGAGTGCCTCTGCTACGTGCTGACCCTTCGTCGAGGGGACGTCACCCAGACGCTGCAGGTCGATCCTGTTCGGCTGCGCGTGAAGAAGAGCGTGCTCCAGGGGATCGCCGCGTACGACCTCGAGTTCGACGACTTCAAGGAGCTCGACAAGGACAAGGCCACCACGTTCCCGCAAGAGGTGCGTCTGACCGCGGACGGCTCCCGGATCGACCTTCAGGTGAACTACCGCGACGTGACCCTGAACGAAGCGCCCGATCTGATGATGTTCGACCTGACTCCGCCCGAGGACGTTCCGGTCGTCGAGGTGGACGTCAGCGGGCGCCCGAAGCAGGAGGGTGTACCGCCTCCTCACGGGCCGGAGCTGCAGGCCGAATAGCCCGAGCGCCTCCCCATCGGGCGGACGGGTTCGCCGCGCTGTTTGTGCCTCCCGCAGTCGAGGGTAGGGTGGATGCGGATGCCTCGCCTGGTGACGTTCCGCTCGATGTCTGTCCTGCTCGCGGTCTGCGCCGCGGCCGTCGCATCGGGCTGCAAGAAGGGCGGCGATGCGCCCGCGCCGGCGCTCTCCCAGACGTTGCAGCCCACCCAGGCGTGGCTCGACGGAGCGCTGCCGCCGGAGGTCCACCAGGGGGCGTCGGTCCGGGGCGGAACCCTCACCGTCCGACTCGCCACCGAGCCGGCGATGCTCAATCGTCTCCACGATGCGGGACAGGACGGCTGGATGGTCCGGACCTTCTTCGGCTCCGTCTTCGAGACCCTGCTGACGCTCGATCGGGACAGCGCTCCGGCGTACGGACTGAAGCCGCTGCTCGCGGAGTCGTACGCGATCAGCGAGGACGGCTTGACCGCCACGTTCAAGCTCCGCAAGGACGTGCGGTTCCATGACGGGTCGGCGTTCACCTCCGAGGACGTCCGGGCGGTGGTGGAGGCGGTCCTCGATCCGGAGCATCCGACGCATGCGATGCGAAGCTCGCTCGCCGAGCTCGCGTCGGTGGCGACGCCGGATCCCCACACGGTCGTGCTTCGGTGGAAACGCCCCAACCATCCCGGGCTCCGCTCCTTCGCGCTCGCGTTCCCGATGGTGCCCTCCGAAGCGCTGGCGGGAGACTTCGATGCGCTTGCGATCAACCGCGCTCCCGTGGGCACCGGGCCGTTCAAGTTCGAGTCCTGGGAGACGGGGCGCGCCCTCTCCATCGTCCGCAACGACGCGTATTGGGGGCGAGCGGCGTGGCTCGATCGCGTGGTGTTCCGGATCGTGAAGGACAACGCCGTGGCCACGCAGCTCCTCGAACGGGGAGAGATCGATCTCATGACCGGCGTGCTCCCGATGGTCTGGCGCGAGCTGGAGAAACCGAACCCGGAGAACGCCTGGGCGGTGAGGGACTACAACCGCATCCGCTTCACCGAGAACGGGTACGACTGGATCGGGTGGAACGAGGAGCGGCCTTATTTCGCGGACCCGCGCGTCCGGCGGGCGCTGGGGCACCTCATCCCCCTGGAGGCGCTCCGCAGGAGCATCTACCTGGACCTGCAGCGCATCACGACCTGCCCGTATTTCCTGGACGGCCCCTCGTGCGATCCGCAGATCCAACCCCTGCGGCGCGATCCGCAGCGGGCGAAGGCGCTGCTCGCCGAGGCGGGGTGGACCGACCGCGATGGCGACGGGGTGCTCGAGAAGAACGGGACGCCGATGCGGTTCACCTTCCTGGTGTTCGCGCACTCGGTGAACCTTGCCCGGCTCGCGCCGCTGCTCCAGGAGGAGTTCCGCAGGGCGGGCATCGACCTCGAGATCGAGCGGGTGGAGTGGTCCGTGTTCCTCGAGCGGCTCCGCAAGCACGACTTCGACATGGTGTCGCTCGCGTGGTCGACGCTCGACGTGGAGGGGGACATCTACGGCGCGTTCCACTCCTCACAGCGCCATGGAGGAGAGAACTACG
>JBAWAM010000400.1:0-12106 GCA_049589315.1 Myxococcaceae bacterium | reverse complement strand
CCGCGAAACCAGGTCAGACTGGCCGGGTAGCGTGCGCGGAGTCATGGTGATGGGGGGCGGGATGGCGGACCTGGACAGGGCATTGGCCCGACATGCAAAGAGGCAGCACGGTGTTTTCTCTCGCGAGCAGGCGTCGAGCGCGGGGTTCACGAAGAGCAGCATCCACCGGCGCCTGGATTCGGAGGACTGGGTCGAGGTGCTGCCCAGCGTGTACGAGTTCGCGTCGACGCCAAGGACGCGCATGCTGGAGCTGAGCGCCGTGGGCCTGTGGTGCGGCCCGGAGGGCGCGCTGGCGCGGGAGACCGCGGCGGAGGTCTACAGGCTGGATGGTCGATGGCCGCCGAAGACCATCCACGTCATGACCCCGATGAGCCGACGTCTCAGGACCGCTCCGACGCTGGCACATCTCGAAGTCCACCGCAGTCGGACGTACGTCCCCGAGCGCGATGCGCGCCGACGCGAAGGACTCCAGGTCACTTCGCTGGCGCGGACGATCATCGACCTGTCCCCGACCCTGAGCGAGAAGTGGCTGGAGATCGCGCTCGAATCCGCGCTGCGCGACCGGCAGCTCGATCTCGGCTGGGTCTACCGGCTCATCCGGAAGATCGGCGGTAAGGGCCAGCGCGGGCTGCCGAAGCTGGTGCGGATGCTCGACGAACGTGACGGCGACAGGCAGCGCTACCAGAGCGCGCTCGAGGTCCTCATCGGACGCATGCAGCGCGAGTTCGGGCTCCCCGAGCCGATCCGCCAGTACACGATCGTCGAGGCCAACACGCGGCTGCTCGATGCGGACTTCGCCTATCCCGACCTCAAGGTCGCCATCGAGGGGGACGGCAAGATGCACATGGGGAAGCGAGGGTGGGCCCGGGACGCCACCACCCGGCGCAAGCTCAAGGTCCACGGCTGGGAGGTCATCGGCGTCACCTGGAGCGAGGTCGAGAAGGATCCCGCGGCCGTCGCCCGGGACATCTCGGACATCGTGTGCGCCCGCGCGCGAAAAAGAGAAAGACTCCGGGAAAAGTGGGCGCGGGGAGCGGAGACGAGCACCGCCTCGAATGCAAGTCACCCTGCGGCACGGAGGGTGTCGCGTGCCCGAAGCGCATAGCCAAACTGGCGAGCAGGCCTTGCACCGGAGGACACCATTGGCATCTTCTGGCACCGACCAGCGGGAGGGAGGCCGGATGCTGTCCATCAACGAGCACGAGACGCTGGAAGAGGCGAGCAACGAGCTCCTCGAGTTCGTATTGGCTCCCCAGAACTGGGTAGCGCTGGGTCAGCTGGGGGAGCGCCCGCATGAACGACCCGGGGAGAACGCGGCCTATCAGCGCCGCGTCGGGAAGCTCCGGATCTGCGCGTCCGTGGACGTGACCACGAGCCTCGAGGTGTTCCTGCGCGTGGCGTTCCGGGCGTCTGGACTGACGCCCGCGCGTGCAGCCGACTTCCTCGCGGAGTTCATCGCCGACCGAATCCCGCTCACGCCGAACTCGGAGTGGCAGGTCCATGTGGACGACCGCGAGTGGGTCCACTTCATCCGCCGCTACGCCGCCGAGGCGTTGCAGGCCTGAACGCTCACGCGACCGGCGCCACGGCCTCGACGAGCTCCGACCGATCCGCCAGGGTCGACGGCGGGTGAGGCGACCACGCGCTCACCTGTCCATTCTCCACATCGATGATCCAGTAGCCCTCGTGGCCGCCTTCGGTAGAGGAGCCAGCGCCGAAGGTGTGCGGGCGCTTGTCGGTGGCCGGATGGTGGTAACGCTTGTGGATGTGTCCGTGCAGCACGGCGAAGCGCGGTCCCTGGCACAGGTGGAGGAGCAGGTCCGCATCCATCAGGCCGTGGAAGAACCTGTCCTTCCGGCCCGATGGCGCAACCGGCGCGTGGTGGACCACCACGAAGATCGCGCGATTCTTGAGGCGTGGATCCGCGAGCGCGTCCTTGAGGCCGCCGAGCTGCTTGCGCCCGACCACGCCGAAGCTCATGCCCGGGACCGGCGGCACCCTCGCGCTCATCAGCCCGACGACGGCGACCTCGTCGCCCAGCAGCCGCACGAACGGGAACGGCCCATCGCGCGTGTACTCCGGCAGATCACTCTGCAGCAGGTGGCCGAAGTACTTCTCGAAGCGGCGCGTGTTGTAGGCGCCCGGCGTGTACACGTCGTGGTTGCCGGGGATGATGGTCAGCTTCGAGCGGTCGTTCACCAGCTCGCCGAGGGCCTCCTTCGCCCGTTCGAACTCCCACTCCGTGGCATAGGCGGTGAGATCACCCGACAGGATGAGGTGGTCGACCCCGTGGAGCTCGCGGTCGGCGACGATCTGGGAGATCGTGTCCGCCGAGCTCGCGTAGCGCTTGGCGCGGCCACCGATGGAGAGCTCTAACAGCGCGAGCGCACGTCGCCAGCCCAGCTTCCGGAAAGGCTGCCGGAAGTAGTCCTGGGTGACGTGGACGTCAGAGAAGTGAAGGAAACGCATACGGCTGGATACTAAGCTGGCAGCTCGCAGCTGGCAGCTAGCAGTCGGAATCGCGGGTCGGCTGGTCGCGCGGAGTCCGGGAAGCTGCCAGCTGCAAACCGCCAGCTGCCAGCCCACACTTCAAAGCTCACGGCGCCGGCGCCGCCCCCTCCCGCCTGTCCATCGCGTCCGAGACCACCCCCAGCAGCTGGTCCAGCTCGTACGGCTTCGCCAGCCAGCCATCCGCGCCGAGCGACTGCGCGTGCTCTGCCAGCCTGAGGTCGCCGCTCACGATCAGCAGCGCAGGCCTGCGCGCCAGCCGGACCAGGGCGGCCCGGACAGGCTCGACCTCCACCCCGTGCAGATCCATCAGCACGACATCCGGGCTCTCCTGGAGCAGGCGGACGGCCTCGTCGGCGCTGCTCGCCGCGAAGACACGTACCCCCTCCAGCTCGAGGACCTCCATCAGGACCTCGCGCTGCGCTTCATCGTCGTCCACGAGTAGGACGCTCCTGCCTTCGAGCCGCACGATCTCAACCTGTGCCAGCCGGTTCGCCGGTTCAATGACGCCCCGGGCGGAAGTCGCCTTACGGACGGCCGGCCGGAGGGCAGCAGGCCATGCGATCAAATCCAACGTTCAGATCCGGGCGCTGCCGGGGTAGTGTGCGCAGCGATGAAGAAGACGTTCGTATCCCTGCTCACCGCGTTCGCCCTCCTGCCGCTTACCGCCATGGCGCAGGACCCCCAGTCTCCGAAGGTGGCCGTCGTTCCGTTCGCGGCGCTGTCCGGCGACGTGCCCCAGCTCGCGGGCAACAAGGCGGCGGTCATGCTCTCCAACGAGCTCAAGGGTGTCGACAAGTTCAGCCTGGTCGACGTGAAGCGCGCGGCCCCGCTGGACCCCTACGCCGAGAATCTGGAGAAGGCGCGCTCCCTGGTCGGAGAGGCGCAGGAGCTCCGCTCGGGCCGCAAGTTCCGGGTCGCCGAGGAGACGCTGAAGAAGGCGATCGAGGCGTTCCGCGCCGGCGCCCCGGGCCTCTCCGACATCGGCGAGCTCCAGGACGCGTACGTGCTGCTCTCCGCGATCCAGTACAGCACGGGCCGCGACGACGAGGGCGCGAAGAGCCTCCGTACGGCGCTCGCGCTCGCGCCGGATCGCGAGCTTCCGCTGGCGAAGACGTCGGCGCTGTTCACCCGCGTGGTGAACGCCGCCCGCGCGGAGCTGAAGGCCGGGGCGAAGGGCACGCTGCTCGTCGAGTCCACTCCGGCCGGCGCCGCGGTCACGGTCGACGGCGTCGCGCTGGGCGCCAGCCCCCTGGTGGTGAAGGACGTCCCGCCGGGCCTGCACGTGTGGAGCGTCCAGCTCCCCTCGGGTGAGAAGACCGGTGGCGTGGTCGAGGTCGCCGCGTCGAAGCAGGCGAAGGTCGCCGCCCAGTCGCAGGGCACGGACCCGGAGTCGCGCATCCTCATGGCGCTCTCGCAGAACAAGCTCGACGACGCGGTGATGAAGGCGGCGAAGGAGCAGGCTCAGGCGGTCGGCGCCGACCTGCTGTTCTTCGGCGCGCTGTCGAAGGAGGGGAAGACCCTCGCCCTCGACTACTTCGTGCTGAAGGTCGCCTCGGGAGAGGTGAAGCGTCTGCCCCGCTCCAGCTTCGACACCGAGCTGCTCTCGGCCGGCATGGAGTTCTACAACCTGGTCGGGAAGCTCGCGAAGGATGGCTTGGCGGTCGGCGCGGACACCCGCATTCCCGGTCCGGTCTCCAACGAGTTCCGCGCCTCGAACATCAAGGTCGCCGAGGCGTCCTACGGGGTCGCGCCGAACAGGGAGACGAAGATCGACATCGACGGCGTGGTGCCCGCGGATTCGAAGGGCGACGGCAAGCGTGAGCCGGTCGAGCCGAAGAAGCGCGAACCGCTCCGCCGCACGCCGCTGCGCAAGTAGGTCGTGACGGTCCACCGCGGCCGCTTCGCCCCGAGCCCCACGGGCCGGATCCACCTCGGCAACGCGCGCAGCGCGCTGCTGGGGTGGTGGTGGGCGCGCGCCCAGGGTGGGCAGTTCCTCCTTCGAATCGAGGATCTCGACCGGCAGCGGAGCCGCCCCGAATTCCTCGAGGAGCTGTTCCGGGATCTCGAATACCTGGGGATCGACTGGGACGAGCCGCCGCTGTACCAGAGCCGCAGGCAGGACGTGTACGACGCGGTCCTGGAGCAGCTCTCCGGACGAGGCTTCCTCTACGAGTGTTTCTGTTCGCGCACGGAGATCGCCCGCGCCGCGTCCGCGCCCCACGGGCCCGCCGACGAGGGGCCGATCTACCCGGGCACCTGTCTGCCCCTGACCCGGACGGAGCGCCTCGAGCGAGCGAAGCTCCGCTCCTCCGCGGTCCGCTTCCGCCCGCGCGAAGGCGAGGTCTGCTTCGAGGACGGGCTCCACGGCCCGTATTGCCAGGACGTCGCGCGCGAGGTCGGGGACTTCGTGGTCCGCCGCAACGACGGGGTCGCCAGCTACCAGCTCGCAGTGGTCGTCGACGACGCGGCCTCGGGGATCACCCACGTGCTCCGGGGAGACGACCTCCTCTCCTCCACGCCACGCCAGCTGCTGCTGTACGAAGCGTTGGTGCACCCGCCGCCCACCTTCGCCCACGTACCGCTCATCCTGGGGCCGGACGGCAAGCGACTCGCCAAACGCGAGGGGGCCTTCGCCGTCACCGAGCTCCGCGAGGCGGGCGTACCGGCCGAACGTGTGGTGGGATTGCTCGCCGGGTGGAGCGGTCTGGATCCGACGCCCCGCCCCGCCCGGGAGCTCGTGCCCGAATTCGACCTGTTGAAGGTGCCGCGCGCCCCGGTGCCCACGACCGAGCAGGACATCCGGCGCGCTCTGGAGATCTGACCCATGTACCGCTCCTTCATCCTCGGGCTGCTGTTGTCGTTCGGCATCATGGTCGGGGTGGGCTTCTGGCTGACCTCCGGCAGGGACGCGAAGAAGAACGTGGCGCCGGCGACGGCCGCAGCCGAGGTGAGCCCGCCTGCGCCGCCTGCCCGTCTCGAGCGGCCCGTGTCGGCCACGGCGCGCGGCGTCCTGGTGGGCCAGCTCCCTGTCGAGGTCCGGGCGCCGAGGCCGGCCCTCGCCCTGACGCGCCTGGGAGGCGATCCCGATCTGGAGGCGGCCATCGCCGGCGCGGTCGACAAGGAGCGCATCCGGACCGCCATCAAGTCGGTCAAGCCGCTGGTGAACCAGTGCTTCCGGGACGTCCAGAAGCGCCATCCGCCTCCGCAGAAGGTGGTGCTGAGCTTCACTTTGCGTGGGGGCGGGTTCACCGAAGGTAAGCTGGTCGAGTCGACCATCGCCGACCCCTGGGTGGAGGCGTGCGTCCTCGACTCCCTGCAGGACGCCCGGTTCCCGGCCTCCCCCGACGCCGAAGCGCTCACCCTCACCTACCCGTTCCGCTTCGAGCAGGACGCAGGCTAAGGTTCATGTCGTCTAAATGAGCGCCACCGTCGAAGAGCTCGGGCCGAACGACGCCGAAGCCCTGCGTGCGCTGCTGACCCGCGATACACCCCACAACCTGTACCTGCTGGGGATCTTCGAGGAGTTCGGCATCGTCCCAAGGCCCGGGCGGCTGCCCTTCACGTTCTTCGGCCGCTTCAACGAGCAGCGCGAGCTCACCGCCGCGGCCTTCGTCGGCGGCGACGGGGGCATGGTCGTGCCCGCCTCCAACGGCAACGGGGAGCTCACGGCGCTGGCCGAGGGCATGGTGGGGAAGGTCCATCTCCGCGCCTGCATGGGCGAGCCGGGCGCCGTGGAGACGCTGGTCCGGTACCTCGGCGTGGGCAGGCCCAAGGTCGCGCTCAGCCAGCGCGTGTTCCACGTCTCCGCCGACGATCTCGGGCCCTTCACCAATCCGACCCTCCGCCCCGCGGTGGAGGCCGACTTCACCCGCCTGCTGCCGCTGGCGGCCTGCTGCGTGAAGGAGACGCTGGGACGCGACCCGCTCGTCGAGGACTTCGAGGCCTACAAGGCGCGCGTGATGCAGCGGATCCGCGGACGCCGCACCTACGTCCTCGAGCTGGACGGGCGGCTCATCTTCAAGATCGACATCGGCAGCCGCTCCCGATACGGCGCCGAGCTCGAAGCGCTCTACACGCTCCCGGACGAGCGCCAGCGGGGCCACGCCACCCTGTCGCTCGGGCAGATCGCGCGGCACCTGCTCTCCTCGCTGCCGACCCTGACGTTGAGGGTGGACGAAAACAACCCTTCGCTGCAGGGTGTTGCGCGCAAGGTCGGCTTCATCGCGGGAAGGACGCAGAAGCTGGCCGTGATGGAACAGTGAGAACCCCATCCGTGAGCACGCGCACCCACAGACCCCTCTCCGGCGAAGGTCCGGTCATCCTTCGCCGTCCGACCGATCCGAGCTGGCTCCCCAACGCCCTCTCGCACTTCGACGAGGTCCTGATCGACCACGCCCACTGCGAGAAGAAGGCGGCGGCGAACGCGCTCTCGATGCTCCAGTCCTATCCAGAGGTCCCCGAGCTGCCGATGCAGATGGCGCGCCTTGCCCGCGAGGAGAGCGCGCACCTGGCGAAGGTGCTCTCGCTCATGGCCGAGCGGGGGCTGGTGCTGGGCCGCGACACCGGCGACCCGTACGCCCAGAGACTGCAGGTCCTCATCCGGACGCCTCGCGAGGAGCGCCGGCTGGATCGCCTGCTGGTGGCGGCGATCATCGAAGCGAGGAGCTGCGAGCGGCTGGCCCTGCTCGCCGAAGGGCTCACCGACGAGTCACTGCGGCGTTTCTACCGGGAGCTCGCCCAGTCCGAGGACGGACACCAGTCGCTCTTCTTCCGGCTGGCGGTGAACGCCCACGGAGAGGAGACCACCCGCGCGCGGCTCGACGTGCTGCTCGGGCGCGAGGCGGAGATCCTCGACGAGATCGGCCTGCGCGCGGCGATCCACTAGGCCGCGTTGACCGTCGGCTCGGGGTGGCGCACCAGCCCGAGCTTCGTCCCCAGGTGCGCGGCGAGCGCCCAGCGCTGCCGCCAGAGCGAACCCAGCGTGCTGAGCGGCATGATCGCCGCCTGTCGGGTGACGGCGCGCCAGCCGGCCTGACGCGGTGAGAGCGCGGAGAGCAGCGCGAGCACGTGCCGATACTGCTGCGGGCTGTTGAGGTACACCGTGGCCCCGTAGCCGATCACCATCGCCTCGGTGCCGTACTCGCTCTCCAGCGCCGAACGGAGGATCTCCGCGCGCAGCTCGAGGGCGAGGGAGAGCTCACCGGCGGGCGCCAGCTCGGCACGCGGTTCGGTGCGGGACAGCCACACCCGGATCGCCTGCCCGGGGTTGTCCCGGAGCCGCAGCTCGAACGTGGAGTCGCTCCGGCCGAGCCGGGAACAGTTCTCCCGCAAGCGACGATCGACTGCCCGGGTCAGCACGGCGAGCTCCGCGTCGGTCAGCGGAGTGAGCGACTCGACGCGGGCGCACCCTTCGCGGAGCTCGTCGGCGTACGCCGCTTCGAGCAGGGCGCGGGTGGGCCTGAGCCCGCCGCCCGGGTGCACGCCGACCTCGTCGATCACGTCGCCCGGCAGGAGCAGATGGCACAACGTCCTGTCAGGACCTCGCCGGGCGTGCACCCGGTCCGGCGTCTCGACCTCCAGCTTCACCTCGTTGATCCACCGGTTGTGCGGCTCGAGCAACACGAACGACGCCGCGAACGGGCAGGCGATCCTCGGCTCGAGGTGCTGAACGATGGTGAGGAAGTTCTCGCCGAATTGGCGCTCTCTCGCGCGCGCCACCTCGCGGTCGTTCCTCCCCGGGACGCGGATGCAGGTTGGAAACCAGGAGGCGCCCCCACAGCCAAGGAACAGCATGTCCAGCTTCGGGTGCCGGTCCTTCAGCTCGCGACAGAAGTGCTCGATCACCGCGGGCGGCGAGGCGTGGAGCGCGTCGTTTCCGTTCACCAGCACCTGTCCGTCGCCCTCCAGCACCAGGAGCGAGTCCGTGAGGTTCACGTAGCAGGTCGCCGCCACGCCGTTCCGCAGCGCCGTGCGTCTGCCGTGCTCGAGGACGATCACCTCGGCGAACCCGAGCTCCCGGAGGAAGCCGGCCATCCCGCCGGTGAGGCACTCGGGCACGAGCGCGACCGCGCCCGGCCTCAGGCGCTTCAACGTGTCCGGGTGGAGGTGGTCCTCGTGACCGTGCGACAGATACAGGTAGTCGATCTTCCTCTTCTCCAGACCGTCCGGCATGGGGGTCGGCCACGGGTACCACTGGTTCGAGTACGCCGGCCCCGCCCACCAGGGGTCGGTGACGATTCTCAGTCCGCCGACTTCGATCTCCAGACACGCGTGCCCGACGCCTCTCACCCTCATGGCCCCCTCCTCACCTTCAAAAGCTGCGGAGGTGGGTGGTGGTGCGCAGCCCGGTCACGCGTCCCGCCCGGGTGTTCGCTAACCGGGTGTGGCGGTCGTGAAAGGCCACACGTAGGGCACCGCGAAGGTCAGCAGCGCGAGCAGGGCCAGGGTGAGCGGGGTGCCCAGGCGGAAGAAGTCGGTGAAGCGGTAGTGGCCCGGGCCATAGACGAGGACGCAGGAGGGCTCGAGCGGCGTGATGAACGAACACGACGCGGCGAGGGTGATCCCCATCGCGAAGGCTCTGGGATCGAGCCCCAGCGTCGACGCAGCGCTCATCGCGACGGGGAGCACCACCAGGGCTGCGGCCTGGTTGCTCATGGGGGCGCTCAGCAGGATGGTCAGCAGCATCAGCGCGCACAGCACCCCTCGAGGCCCGGCAAAGCCGGAGAGCTGCGAGACCAGGTTGCCCAGCAGGGCGCCCGCGCCGCTCCGCTCCATCGCCACGCCGAGCGCCATCATGGAGCCGATGAGCAGCAGCACCCGCCAGTCGACCCGGAACGCGTGGCGGGCGTCGACGCAGCCGGTGGCGATCATCGCCAGCATCCCCATCAACCCGGCGACGGGGAGCGACACCAGACCGACGCTGCCGATGAGCAGGGCGGACCCGAACAGTCCGACGGCGAGGGCCGCCTTGGGGTAGCGGGGAGGCTGATACTCCACGTCGGTGAGCACGAGCAGCGTCGCGCCATCCTGCAGCTGCTGCACGCGGCGCCGGGCCCCGCGGAGCAGGAGCACGTCGCCCACCGACAGCGGGATCGTCGAGAGCGAATGACCGCCCCACACCCGGCCCAGGAGCTGGAGCTTGGTGAGGCGTTGAATCGCCGGGCGGCGGTGGATGGCCAGGGCCACCATCCCGTAGCGCTCGGAGAAGAGCACCTCCTTGAGGGTGCGCCCCACCAGAGGTGAGCCCGGCGGAACCGACGCCTCGATCAACATCGTGTCCCGCGGCCGGAGCTGCTCGTCGGACAGCTTGAGGTCCGGCCGGATGTCGATCCCGCGCAGATCCTTCACCCGGAGGATGTCGGTCCGCTGGCCTTCGATGATCAGGCGGTCCTCCAGGCTCAGGATGTGGGTGGGGCTGGCCGGAAGCGCCGACCCGTTGCGGATGAGTCCGAGCACCCGGAGCCCGAGCCCTTCGGTGATCTCCCGGAGCTCCTTGCCGACGTAGGGGGAGTCCTCGGTCAGCACCGCCTCGGTGAGGTAGTCGCGCAGGGTGAAGCTCTCAGAATTGAGCGCATCGGAGCGGGTGGGCAACAGCTTCGGCCCGAGGAGCACGACCAGCGCGATGCCGATCACCGCGAGCGGGATGCCGACGGGCGCCAGCTCCGTGACCCCGATCGGCAGCATCCCGAACTTCGCGATCATCTCGCTGGCCACGAGGTTGGTCGAGGTGCCGTACAGCAGCACCGTCCCGCCCAGCATCGACGCGTAGGCCAGCGGGAGGAGGACCTTGCTCTTGGGGACCTTCGCGCGGTTGGCGGCGCCAATCGCCACCGGCAGGAAGGCCGCGGTGGTCACCGTGTTCGACACGAACGAGGAGAACGCAGCGACGATCACCATCATCGCCATGACGAACGTCTGGTGACCGAAGCGCGCGAAGAACGCGAGGCGTTGCCCGATGAGCTGCACCACGCCCGTCGACGCCAGCCCCTGGGTCATCGACAACAGGGCGAAGATGAAGATGACCGTGTCGTTGGAGTACCCGGCGAACGCCTCCTCCGGAGAGAGCACCCCGGTGAGGACGAGCAACGTCACGATGGCCAGCGAGCTGACCTCGATCGGAATCGCCTCCACGGAGAACAGGACCAGCGAGACGACCACGATGCCCAGCACCACCATCGCCGCCATGTCAGCGCGCAAGGTGGGGACGCCCCCTCCCGAATGGAAGGGCACCCCTCACCTGCCCGGCTGCACTGTAAGTCTGGGTAGGTGTGCGCATGTTGATGATTGATGCAGCGCGCCAGAGCGCTCTGATGGCTCGGATAAGCGGATCAGCGCACGTCTTCGAGATCGCGGTTTCAGTTGGAGACAGAGACACCTATTGAGGGCGGATCAGCAGGCCGGTGATGGTTACAGGCCATGGGTATGAGGAAGGAACCGACGATGACTGGAACAGAGAAGGGCGCGCTGACGTCCAACACGCACCTCCTTGGCTGGGTGGACGAGATGACCCGGCTGACGAAGCCGGACAAGGTCGTCTGGTGTGACGGGTCGGAGCAGGAGAAGCAGGCGCTCATCGAGCTCTCCACGAAGGAGGGCATCCTCCAGCCGCTGAACCAGGACAAGTGGCCAGGGTGCTATCTCCACCGCTCGAACCCCAACGACGTCGCCCGGGTCGAGAACCTCACCTTCATCTGCACCCCGACGAAGGAAGAGGCGGGCCCGTTCAACAACTGGATGGCGCCAGACGAGGCCTACGGGAAGCTGTCGAAGCACTTCGACGGCTCCATGAAGGGCCGCACGATGTACGTGGTCCCGTACGTGATGGGGCCGATCGGCTCGCCGTTCTCCAAGGTCGGTGTCGAGCTCACCGACAGCCCGTATGTCGTGCTCAACATGCGGATCATGACCCGCATGGGCAAGCAGGCGCTGGACATGCTGGGGAGCTCCAACGACTTCAACCGCGGCCTGCACTGCACCGGCGACATCAACCCTGACCGGCGTTGGATCAGCCACTTCCCGCAGGACAACACGATCTGGTCGTTCGGCTCCGGCTACGGCGGGAACGTGCTGCTCGGGAAGAAGTGCCTGGCGCTGCGCATCGGCTCGTACCTCGGCCGTCAGGAGGGCTGGCTCGCCGAGCACATGCTGATCCTCGCGGTGGAGAGCCCGACCGGCCAGGTCGACTACGTGGCGGCGGCGTTCCCGTCCGCCTGCGGCAAGACCAACTTCGCCATGATGATCCCGCCCAAGCGTTTCAACGGGTGGAAGATCACCACCGTCGGCGACGACATCGCATGGATGCGCGTAGGCAAGGATGGCCGGCTCTGGGCGATCAACCCCGAGGCCGGGTACTTCGGCGTCGTTCCGGGGACGAACTACAAGTCCAACGCGAACGCGATGGAGACCATCACCCGCGACACCATCTTCACCAACGTCGCGGTGGACGAGAACAACGAGCCGTGGTGGGAGGACAAGGACGGCCCGGTTCCCGAGAAGCTCACCGACTGGCGCGGGAACCCGTGGACGAAGGGCTCCAGCGAGAAGGCCGCGCACCCGAACAGCCGCTTCACCGCGCCGGCGAAGAACAACCCCGCGC
>JBAWAM010000399.1:0-16068 GCA_049589315.1 Myxococcaceae bacterium | reverse complement strand
GTCCAGCACCATCTCCTGCGCCTGGGGATCCGCGACCAGCAGCGTGAGGAGCCTCTCGATGGCGAACGGGTGCGCTTCGGTGACGTCGCCCAGCCTCAGATAGGACTCACGGGCCTCGGCGAGCTTTCCCTGGGCGAGCAGGTTCTCCGCGTCGGCGAAGGCGCGCGCGCCCTCCAGCGCGAGCAGCAGCTCCTCGTCGGGCGCGATCGGCGGCGGCAGACCGCCCGCGCTGAACCGCAGCTTCAGCCCCTGCCCGGTGACCTCGGCGGCGGAGAGCCGGGCCTGGTCCAGCAGCGGCATCTTGTAGCCGCGCCCGACCGCGGCCAGTTCGACCAGGGCCGGGAGGATGCGGGCGGAGAAGCCCGTCGCACCGCGCGTCTCTACGTCCGGGAGCAGCTGGAGATCGCGCACCGCGCGCGAGAGCAGCACCGGCACGAAGGAGGCCGGGGTGGTGGAGAAGCCATAGAGCCGGACGTCGTAGACATAGAGCGCGAGCCGCTCCCCGTCCCCGTCGAAGGCGATCTTGAAGGTGAGCGGGACCCGGTCACCCTGCGTGAGTCGCGCCTGCCCCTCGATGTAGCCCGGGCGGAAGTGGAGCTTGAGCCCGTCCAGCTCCGGAATCCGGCCGGCGACCTGCGCGACCTGGCGCGCGACCAGCTCGGCCTCGACCTGGACCTCGAGGAACCCGAACGCGAGCTTCTTCTTCTGATACCGCGACGCGCCGCCGCTGAAGCTGAACGGGAACGTGACGTCCGGGATCTGCAACGCGAAGTCCAGGATCGACAGCCCGGGCACCACGGTGAGGGCCGGGAAGCCAACGAAGGCGCGGCGGTCCAGGAGCCGCAGCTCCGGGCCCGGAACAACGCCCAACTCCTTGCTTGAGGGATCGCGCTCGGTCGACATCTGGGGACGCCCGGCAGCGTAGCACGCGCTCTAAGTGCCCGGAATTTCCCGAACCTGCCTTGTGGGAGAGCAGGCATGGGACAGGCTGCTTTTCTTCGTGGGGCTGAAGACCTACACGAGGCCGTTTGACGTGCTCGAATCACTGGCTAGCTTGCCACCGGATGACTCGCCCGCTGCAGGAGATTTCGCGTTGGCTGCGCCTCGCGATGGCGTGCCTGGCTTTGGCGAGCAGCGCTCCACCGGCGGTTGCGCACGCCGAGCGCACCGCGAATCCTGTCGCCGAGCAGTACTCACGAGCCAGCGCCGAGCCGCGCAGCCCCCTCGCGGCGCTGCGTGCTGAGCTCACCGCAGCGCAGCCTGTTCGCTTTCTCGTTGCGACGCACACGAACCCACAGGCGTCGTCATCAAGTCCGGTGCGGGATCATCCAGCGAGCCCGCCGCACCGCCTGTATCTGATGAACCGCGCACTCCTCCGCTGAGCTCGACCCGAAGCCGCGTCCTTCGAGGAATCGAGTCCGTGCTGGAGGTGTGAAGTGTCATTCCCAGGTGAGTTGCGTCGAGTGCTGTTCCGGTCGTTCCGACTGCTGTTCATGGTCGCGTTGGTCTTCCTGCCATTGCCCATCGTGATGGCGATCGCGGTCGTCGTCGATCCTGCCCGGCGCAATCTCCCCGCGGAGGTGCTGCGAAGGAAGAGACGGTGAGCTCGTTCGCGGAGCACGCACCGTCGCGACGCCATCGCGATCCGGCAGGTGTGTGGCCTCCCCGCCACCCGACGTGAGCCGCGCGCCAAGGGAGGGTCCAGCTTCGGGCGGGATGGAGGCCTGTCCGGACGAATCCGCCCTCGTCGGCCTGCTCGAGGGCGCACTCGGCGACGACCGCCGCACTGCGGTGCTGCCTCACGTAGACGGCCGACGTCACCGTTGAAGTTGCTGACACTGCTGTCGAAGAGGTCACACGCGGACGCGCTGGCGGCGGCGATCTCGCGCCCGAGCCATCTCCGCATGGACGGGGCCACGTCCCCGCCGGTGACGCGGCTCAGCCTCGAAACGCGCTGGGGTACAAGGATGCAGGTGGGGCAGACGCTCCCGCCGCAAGGTGCCGCAGCCCTTTTCTTCGACGGTCTCAACCCCGAGCGCTTCCCCTCTCATTACGCGGTCGCTTTCGATGGGCAGGAGGCCCGGCGCTTCGCCTCCTGTGACGATGCAGCGCTTTACAATGTAGGGGCCATGGTCTCCGCCGACGAGGCATGGCTCGCAATGCCTCACGACTGCACGGGCCAGTGCCCATGGAGCTCGCTGTGGAAGCTCACACGCACCTCAGTCGATGCCGGGTCCAAAGTCGATGCCGGGGGGGCTACTCCCATCTGCCTCGGCGCGGGCGTGACGCCATTCCGGCTCGGAGCCCTGCACCCTTACCGCCGGTTGGCATTGGCGGCCGTGGGAACGGAAGCCCATTGGCTCACCATCGCGCCCAAAGGGAGAGGTGTTGCAGCACGGCTCGTTCGTCAGCCGCGGCGGAAAGTCGCCCGAACTCATCAAGCAGGGCGAGACGCTCTTCGCCGTGCACGAAGTCATCGTGCAGGCGGACGGGGGAAGCACCTACCAGCTCGTCCTCACCCCACTCTCTCTCGAGAAGTCTGCTCCGTAGGCGGTTGATCGGGATAGGGGCTGACGGGTTCGTCCCGTCAGTCCCCTCCCTCACCACCCGACGTACGGGTCCGTATCCGGCGGTTCGGATGGTTGAGGTCAGCTGGCAAGCCTCGGGACTTCTATCCGGTCGAAGTAGCTGTTCGGCAGTGCGGTTTGGAGTGCGACGTGGCCGGACGTTCTCCACCAGCGTTTGCAGTAGGCCGCGACCTGCGCAGCGTACCGCTGCGTGAAGAGGGCCAACTCACTCACCGCGGCCAGACGAAACCAGCCGAGAAACGACCGAAGGTGGAGCACCTTGCGTTCCGCCCGAACCAGGTGTGGAGCTGGGACATCACCTACCTCCGAGGACCGGTCCGCGGCGAGTACCTGTACTTGTACCTGGTCGTGGACATCTTCAGCCGGCGCATCATGGGATGGGACATTTGTGAAGAGGAGTCGATGGAGAATGCGTATTCCGGCCCATGTCGATCACTCATTCCGGACCAAGCTCTCTGCCGCTACGGAGCTCGCGGTGCCCTCTCCCTCCAGCGGCTCTCCCGGCGCGAGGACGGCACCCTCGCCTATCGGATGAAGCGGCCCGGCCCCGACGGCTCCACCCACCTCCTCCTCACCCCGCTCGAGCTCCTCCGCAAACTCGCCGCCCTCGTCCCTCCTCCCAAGTTCAACCTCACCAGTTTCCACGGGGTGTTTGCTCCCAAATCCAGCCTTCGCGCCAGGCTGGTGCCGACACCGCCGCCTCCCCCTGCTCCGCAGGCACAGTCCCCTGCACCGGCTCCCTCAACACCTCCCTCCAGCTACTCCACAAAGAGACGCGGCTCCTCTCCCCGCCGACCCGAGCCGCGCGCTAAGGAAGAACGCACGCAGTTCGGAGCCACGCCTCGCAGTCATGAGGCCAGCCTGGCGCCGATCTGTTGACGTTCTTCCTTAGCTGGTCGGCCGGGCTGGCCGGGAGGGCGTCCGCGGACGAGCGGTCGTCGCGCGAACTGACCTTTGCGAGGGCATCGTCGGACCTGGCGCTCAGGTCTACTTGCGTGGGTGCTGTCTGGCGGAGGGACACGCAGATGTTGACTTGTGCTCCATTGCTTCGGGCGCGATTGCTGCGCCGCAGCAAGTCCTGTACAAGCAATCCCTCATGACGCTCGTTTCTGCTCTCTCCCGCGGAACGCTGGTCGCTCTCGCAGCCTGTTGCGAGATGTGTCCGTGTCTTCCGCCGGTGATGCGTGAAGCGAACGAGCTGTCACCTTGATCCGCTCGTAGCGTCGATCGCGTCACCGGCGAACCACCCAGTCCCCGGGGACAGTGCTCTGTCACGGCCGGTCTCCATCCGCCACGTCTGAGCTGATTCCCAAACATTCATTCTCGCGCGCTCTCGGTCGCGCACAGGGGTTCGTATGTCTTTACGTGCATTCGCTGTCTCACTCGCTGTTCTCGCGCTCTCCACCGCCTGCACCCGCGAGTCCGCGCCCGCAGAAGCCACGTCGCCCGAGCTCACGTTGCTCAATGTGTCATACGACCCCACACGGGAGTTCTACGACGAGTTCAATGAAACCTTCGCAAGGCACTGGCAGAAGAAGACCGGTGGACGGGTCGCCTTCAAGCAGTCGCACGGCGGCTCGGGGAAGCAGGCCCGCGCCGTCATCGACGGGCTGGAAGCAGATGTGGTGACGCTGGCGCTCGCCTGGGACGTGAACGCGATCGCGAAGGCGGGGCTGATCGCGGCCGACTGGCAGAAGCGCCTGCCGAAGAATGCGGCCCCGTACACGTCGACGATCGTGTTCCTCGTCCGCAAGGGGAACCCGAAGGGGATCAAGGACTGGAGCGACCTCGTCAAACCCGGCGTCGAGGTGATCACCCCCAACCCCAAGACCTCGGGCGGCGCCCGTTGGAACTACCTGGCCGCCTGGGGATACGCGCTGAGGCAGCCAGGCGGCTCGGAGGAGACGGCCGCGACGTTCGTCCGACAGCTCCTCGGCAACGTGCCGGTGCTCGACTCGGGGGCGCGCGGCGCCACCACCACCTTCGTCGAGCGGGGCATCGGGGATGTGCTCCTCGCGTGGGAGAACGAGGCGTTGCTCGCGGTGAACAAGCTCGGCGCGGATCGGTTCGAGATCGTCGTCCCCTCGGTGTCGATCCTCGCCGAGCCGCCTGTTGCGCTGGTGGAGAAGGTCGCCGACCGACGAGGCACGCGTGCCGTGGCGCAGGCGTATCTCGAGTACCTGTACACGCCCGAAGGGCAGGAGCTCGCCGCGAAACACTTCTTCCGCCCGCGTGATGCGGCGGTCGCTGCACGCCACGCCCGGACCTTTCCCCAGGTCACGCTGTTCACCATCGACGAGATCTTCGGCGGCTGGGACAAGGCACAGTCCGCGCACTTCGGGGACAACGGCAGCTTCGACCGGCTCTACGTGGCGGGCCGATGACCAGGGCGACCACGGCCAACCGGGTGCTCCCCGGCTTTCACCTCGCACTCGGCTACACGCTCTTCTACCTCGCGCTCATCGTGCTGCTGCCGCTGGGCACGTTGCTGTGGAAGAGCACGTCGCTCGGACCGTCCACCTTGTGGGCGCTGGTCACGAGTGAGCGCGCCCTGGCCTCCTATCGGCTGACCTTCGGGGCGTCGGCAGCAGCCGCTGCGATCAACGCGGTGTTCGGCTTCGTGGTCGCGTGGGTCCTCGTCCGCTACCGCTTCCCGGGTTCGAAGGCCATCGACGCGCTCGTGGACCTTCCCTTCGCACTTCCGACGGCGGTGAGCGGGATCGCGCTGATGGCCGTGTTCTCGAAGGGAGGCTGGCTGGGTTCGATGCTCGAACCTTTGGGCGTCCGGGTGGTCTTCCAGCCCCTCGGCGTGGTCCTGGCGCTCACCTTCATCGGGCTCCCGTTCGTCGTTCGCACGCTTCAACCCGTCCTTCAGGAGCTCGAAGCCGACCTGGAGGAGGCCGCGGCCATACTCGGAGCAGACCGCTGGGCCGTTTTCTGGCGGGTGCTCCTCCCGAACCTCCTCCCGGCCATCGTGACCGGCTTTGCGCTCGCGTTCGCACGTGCCATCGGCGAGTACGGCTCGGTCGTCTTCATCTCGGGGAACATGCCGCTGAGGACGGAGATCGCCCCCCTGCTGATCATGACGAGGCTGGAGCAATACGACTACGCCGGCGCCACGGCGCTGGCGCTGGTGCTGCTCCTCGTCTCACTTGCCCTTCTGCTCGCGATCAACCGGCTGCAGGCCTGGATGCAGCATCGCCGCGCCCCGGTGTGAGGAGGAAATACGCATGTCGACTCCGTCTCCCACGCGCGCGTCACCCTCTGCTCGGCGTCCCTCGCCCGTTCTGCGGGACCCGATCTGGGTGCGTTGGACGTTGACCGCGCTCGCCCTGGTCTTTCTCGGCGTGATCCTCGTGCTGCCGATCGTGTGCGTCTTCAGAGAGGCCTTCCGGGCCGGAGTCCACGTCTGGCTCGATGCGATCCGGAGCCCCGACGCGCTGGCAGCCATCCGGCTGACGTTGATCGTCGCCGCGGTGGCGCTCCCGCTGAACGCCCTCTTCGGCCTCGCCGCGGCGTGGGCGATCGCGAAGTTCCGATTCCGCGGTCGAACGCTGCTGATCTCCCTGATCGATCTTCCCTTCTCGGTCTCCCCGGTGATCTCCGGGATGCTCTTCGTGCTGTTGTTCGGAGCGCAGGGGCTCCTGGGCCCGTGGTTGGCCGAGCGGGGCCTTCAGGTGATCTTCGCCTTCCCCGGGATCCTGCTCGCCACGCTCTTCGTCACCTTCCCGTTCGTCGCACGCGAGCTGATCGCCTTCATGGAGTCCCAGGGCAACGAAGAGGAGGAGGCGTCGATCACACTGGGCGCCAGTGGCCTGCAGACCTTCCTTCGCGTGACCCTGCCCAACGTGAAGTGGGGACTGCTCTATGGCGTCATCCTCGCCAACGCCCGGGCGATGGGAGAGTTCGGCGCGGTCTCGGTCGTGTCCGGTCACATCCGGGGACAGACGAACACGCTGCCGCTGCACATCGAGACGCTCTACAACGAGTACGCCTTCGCGGGTGCGTTTGCAGCCTCCTCGCTGCTCGCCCTGCTCGGCTTCGTGACGATGATCGCCCGGCAGTCGGTCGAGTGGCGCATGCGGGCCGAAGACACCACGCTTCAGCTCGAGGTTCCGGGGGTCAATCCATGAGTCTGTCGGTGCATTCCGTGTCGCGAAGCTTCTCCTCCTTCCTCGCGCTGGATGACGTGAGCCTCGACATTCCCACCGGAGGGCTGGTGGCGCTGCTCGGACCTTCAGGGTGCGGAAAGACGACGCTGCTGCGCGTGCTCGCCGGTCTCGAGCAGCCGGATGCGGGCCGGGTGTTCCACGACGGTCGAGACGTCACCGACGTTCCTGCGAGGTCGCGAGAGGTCGGCCTGGTGTTCCAGCACTACGCCCTCTTCCGCCACATGAACGTGTTCGAGAACGTGGCGTTCGCCCTGCGTGTTCGCCGGCGTCCCGACGCGGAGGTGCGGGCGAGAGTCGACGAGCTGCTCTCGTTGGTTCAGTTGGGCGGGCTCAGTCGTCGCATGCCCGTGCAACTCTCCGGTGGGCAGCGCCAGCGGGTCGCATTGGCGCGCGCGCTCGCTGCCCGGCCGAAGGTGTTGCTGCTGGATGAACCGTTCGGTGCGCTCGACGCCCGCGTCCGTCAGGAGCTCCGCGCGTGGCTGCGGCATCTGCATGAGCAGGTGGACATGACCACCGTGCTCGTCACGCACGATCAGGAGGAGGCCTTCGAGGTCGCGGACCGGGTCGTCCTGATGAACCAGGGGCGGGTGCAACAGGTGGGCTCCCCGAACGAGGTATTCGACCACCCCGCCAATGAGTTCGTGCTGCGCTTCCTCGGGCAGGTGAACGTCTTCACCGGACGCGTCGAGGGTGGGCGCGCGCATGTCGGCGACCTGGAGCTCGACGCCCCCGGACATGAGGGCGCGCACTCCGGGCCGGCGCGGGTGTTCGTGCGGCCGCACGATCTGGAGATTGCGCGGGCTTCGGGTGCTGCCCGTGGCATTCCGGCCGATGTCGTCCGCATCACCCCACTGGGTCCCAGTGTGCGGATCGAGCTCAAGGCCGTCGAGGATGGCGCGCTGATCGTGGCCGCGCTGGAGCGCTCCCAGAGCGACGCGCTCTCGCTCCGCCCGGGGGAGCGCGTCGTGCTCCTGCTGCGCCGCGCGCGCGTTTCCACGGAGGCGTCCCTTGCCCGTGCAGGCTGATCAGGAGAACGATCCGCAGCTCGATGACGTCCTCGCGCGCATTCGCGAAGCGTTGCGGCGGCTCACGTACGGAACCCTCACGGTGACCGTGCACGAGGGCCGCGTGGTGCAGGTCGATCGCACCGAGAAGATCCGCCTCGAGCCCCTCCGGCCCAGGCGCTGAGGCCTTCGCCTTCCCGTCCACGGGAGGCCATCTGTTCGAAGCTCCGCGAGCGACCGGGTCTACCGGAGGTCTGCGGGACGGAAGGGCCTTTCATGACCCGTTTGACCACGACCTTGCTGGTATTGCTTTCGACTGCCTCCCTCGCCCAGGCGCAGGTGCCCGCGGCGACTGAGGGATTTACGCTCGTCTCGCCCGACGGAGGGGCGCGTCTCCGCGTCGGCGGCTATCTGCACTTCGATGGCCGTACCTATCCCTCGGACGCGGAGCAGCGCACAGCGGACCAGTTCCTCTTCCGGCGGGCTCGAGTCCTGCTGGATGGCAAGCTGTGGGAGCGGTTCGAGTTTCGCCTCATGCCGGACTTCGCGGGCGGGCGGCTGGTGCTCCAGGACGCGTACGTCGACGTGAAGGTGGTGGAGGCTCTCAACGTACGTGTCGGAAAGTTCAAGGTCCCCTTCGGGCTCGAACGTCTTCAGTCCGCGACGGCGATGAGCTTCATCGAGCGCGCGTTTCCGACGTCGCTTTCTCCCAACCGGGACCTCGGGCTTCAGGTCCACGGCAGCGTCTTCGGCGGCGCGCTGGCGTATCAGCTCGGCATCTTCAACGGCGTGGCGGACGGTGGGAGCGGAGACGGCGACATCTCCGACGACAAGGAGCTCGCCGCGCGCGTGTTCGTGAAGCCGCTGTCGAAGACCGGGGTGCCCCTGTTGACCGGCCTGGGGCTCGGGGTGGCGGCGACGGTGGGCGAGAAGAAGGGGTCCGCAGAGAACACGGAGCTGACTGCCCTGCGCACCACAGGCCAGCTCTCCTTCTTCTCCTGGCGGGCGGCCTCGGACACGGCGGAGGGGGTGGTCGCTGCCGGGTCCCATCGACGCCTCGGCCTTCAGGGCAACTACTACGCCGGCGGACTCGGCGTGTGGGCGGAGCTCGTGTGGTCACAGCAGCAGGTCAGTCTGGGCGAGGACGTCGCAGTCGTGCCGGAGCGCGCGTGGCAGCTCGCCGCCTCCTACGTCATCGGCGGGAAGAACTCCGAGCGTGGCGTGAAGCTGGACTCGGGGTTCAATCCGCTCCAGGGAGGCTTCGGAGCCCTCGAGATCGCCGCGCGCATCTCCCAGCTGCGGATCGGGGACCAGGCGTTCACCCGCTTTGCGGATTCCTCGAGAGCGGCCCGCGGCGCAGACGAACTCAGCGGCGGCGTGCGTTGGCATCTCGGGCCCGCGTTCAAGGTCGCGCTCGATCTGGCGCGGACCACGTTCGATGGCGGCGCGGCGGAGGGCGCCGACCGCTCCGAGGAGCTCGCTCTTCTCGGGCGGGCGCAGCTCGCGTTCTGAATCAGCGGGCGCGCTTCGGGGAGAAGTTGGCTGGCGGACCTTGTGCGGCGCAACATGCCGGGCTAGTCAGGGGCCATGAAACTTTCGCGCGTCCTGACGAGCCTTGCAGTCCTGCTGGTGGCCAGCGCTGCTCACGCCGCCCAGCACCAGAATGCCTTCCTGTACGTCGATTGGCAGACCACCTACACGACGCAGACGTACACCCGGTTCGAACAGCGTCTGCAGGTCACGCAGAAGGCGCCAGCCTCGTTCTGGGCCACGATGTGGACCTGGAAGAACAGCAGCACGGGCGGCTACATCGGGCTGCAGACGGACGGGAACCGCGTGGACGGCAGTGTCGGCGACACGGTCATCTTCTCGATCTGGAACGCCACTGCGGCGAAGGGCGACTGCCAGCCCTTCGCCGGCGAAGGCGTCGGTTACAGCTGCCGCCTGGCCTGGACGATCAACCCCGCGCACAAATACCGCCTCCGCATCCAGCCGGCCGTGAACGCGGCCGATCCCGCCGGCCAGTGGTGGGACGCGTACATCCGGAATGAATCCACTTTCGTGGAGACCCGGATCGGCAGCCTGCGAGCGGGCCCGAGCGACACGTCGTTTCTGATGCCGAGCAACTTCAGCGAATACTTCGGCTCGCAGATGCCCACCTGCGACGGCGTTCCGGTGTCGATCGCGCAGTGGTCGAAGCCCACGTTGAAGCCGCTGACGGGCTACCTCAACGTGACGCCGACCTATAAGAGCTCCTTCCGCGGCGACTGCACGGGCGGCAGCGCGATCTCCACGTCCGTGAGCTTCCAGCCGATCGTGAAGGTCACCCTCGGCGGCCCGCGCTGATGAAAGGCTTTCACGGCGCCGGGTGCTCATCCGCAGCGCCCACCGGCGCGACCACGAAGTCGCGCAGCGCTTCGGGAAACGCGGCCAGCAGCGTGGGCGGCGCGACGACGCGCCGGTGCTCCAGCATCGACTGGAGCTGAAGCCCGTTGACCACCGCCTGTCCGCGGAAGTGATTGTTGGTGACGACGTAGACCTCGCGGGTGTTCCGATCTGCCGCGAGGTCCTGCGCGCGCTCCACCCAGGGGAGGAGCTGCCGGGGTTCGTAGAGGTAGTCGTAGCGGGCATCACGCCCCGCGTCCTTGCGGAACCAATCGCGGAAGTTCCGCCCGTGCACGCGGATGTATCCGACCGAGGACGTCACGTGCGCGCCCGGCGGGATCGTGTTCTTGAACATGGGCTGGTCCACGTTCACGAACCCGACACCACGCTCCATCAGCTCGGCGAAGAAGTCTGCCTCGTTCCACGACGCGTGCCGGACCTCCACGACCAACGGCAGCCCCGCGAAGGCGGAGAACAGATCCCGGAGCCACTCCTTCTCCGGCTCGCCTCGCTTGAACGACCAGGGGAACTGCAACAGGACGGCGCCGAGCCGGCGGTGCTCCTGGAGTACCTCGAACCCGGCCCTCGCCTCCCGGACCTCCGACTTCGTCCAGGCCTCCGCGCGCTCATGGGTGAAGCGACGGAGCAGCTTGGCCGTGAACCGGAAGCGCGGGTTGTGGGCGACACGCTCCACCCACCCGTGCATCACCCTGGCTGGCTGGGGCCGATAGAAGGTCGAGTTGATCTCCAGCGCGTCGAAGTACAGCGCGAGGTAACCCAGCGGGTCGAACCCGCGCGGCGCCGGCTTCGGGTACACCACCCCGCTCCAGTCCTTGTAGCTCCAGCCCGCAGGCCCGACTCGCACGCTCACCACGATCACAGGCCTTCCAGATCGCGCAGTCGCTCGATGCGCGCATCCCCTTCGATTCTGAGGCCCACGAAGCGCACGCCCGCGCTGCTCGCCGCTTCGCGGTCGTAGCGGGAGTCCCCGACGTACCATGCATCCTCCGGGCGGAGCCGAAGCGCCTCGAGCGCGTGGTGGATGAGGTCGGGCGACGGCTTCGGACGGGCCACCATGTCCGCGCTGGAGAGGACGTCCACCCGCCGTCGCAGCCCGGCCCTCTCCAGCACCTCCTCCGCGAGCGCCTGCTTCGTGTTCGTCACCACCGCGACGCGAAGGTCTCGTCGGTGCAGCGCGTCGAGCAGGCCGGCCGCGTCCGGGTCGACCCAGATGCCCTCCAGATGGTTCCGGAAGTTCTCGACGTAGTAGCGGTCGAGCTCCTCCGGCGTGCAGTTCAGCCCGAAAACACGGACGTCCGCGTCGGTCCCCTGCCCGAACGTCGGCGCGAACTCCTCGCGCGTGACCGGCCGGCCCCGGAACCGCCGGCCTGCCTCCTCGAGGAGACGCAGCCATATCTCCTCGGAGCGAACCAGCACTCCATCCATGTCGAAGAGGATTGCGCGGGGATGCATGCTCGGCACCTGCACCAAGTCTGGGTCCCGTCGAGCGATGTTGCAGCTGAGGCAGCCCTGCGGACGTCTGCCTACCACCCCCTTCCCTCGCCCACATTGGAACGCGCAGGCGGCCCGGCTAGCTTCGGCGCCGACATATGCACGGTCTTCGGGGGGCGGTTGCACTTCTGGTCGCGTTGTTGCCGTGCATGGCGCCGGCGGCGGATCTTCAGGGATGCCTCGTGTCCGGCTTCCCCTCCCTTCCCGTGGTGCCGACGGACGGATTGCCGCGGGCCTTCACCTCGGCAGATTTCAACGGCGACGGGCATGCCGACGTGGCGATTGCCGCTCTCATCGGGCGTTCCATCAACGTGCTGATGGGCAGGGGCAACGGAGCCTTCGAACCGAAGGTGGTCTACCCCACCACGGACGCGCCCGACGACATCCTCTCCGGCGACTTCAACCGGGATGGGCACGCGGACCTCATCGTCCTCGACGGCATGAACGTCGGCGTGCTGCTGAATCGAGGAGATGGAAGCTTCGCCGCACAGACGAGCTATCCGGTCAGCGCGGACCCCACCTCATTCGTCTCGGGCGATTTCGACGCGGACGGGATTCCGGACGTTGTAGCCGCAACCGTGAACAACAGAGTCGTGATCCTGCTGGGTCAGGGCGATGGAACCTTCGTCCCCGCAGGCGAGTACGTCACGGGCACCTATCCGGCGGAGATCGCCACGGCAGACTTCAACGAAGATGGGAACCTCGACCTGGTCACCGCGAACCAGGACGACAACACGGTGAGCATTCTCCCGGGAGGCGGCGACGGCACCTTCGGCGGGCGGATGGCCACTGCAACGGGATTGGCTCCCGGGCTCGTCATCGCGGATGACTTCAATGCCGATGCGCATGCGGACCTGGCGGTCATCAACACGGACGACGACACGGTCAGCGTGCTGTTGGGACGGGGCGATGGGTCCTTCGCCGCCAGGGTCGACTACCCGATTGGACAGTATTCCCACGGACTGACCGCAGCCGACTTCGATGAGGATGGACAGCTGGACCTCGCGGTCACCGGCTGGGGCGAAATCAACCTGGGCATTCTACGCGGGCGTGGGGACGGCAGCTTTGACCTCGTGGTCAGCTTCCCCTTCAATGGCTATGCCGATGACGTCCTCGCCGTGGATCTCAATGGGGACGCGCATACGGACCTCGCCACGCTCGGTGGTCACCCCGAGTACGGCATGACCGTGGTGCTGGGTCGAGGCGACGGAAGCTTCGACTCGAACAGGAATGACTACGCGATCGAGCCCTTTCCAACGGCGTCGACGGTGGGCGACTTCAACAAGGATGGTAGGAGCGATCTCGCCGTCACCACCGCGAACGGGGATCAGTACCTCCTCAGCGTCTTCCTGGGTCAGGGCGACGGAAGCTTCGCACCGCGAGTGGACTACCCCACGAGCGCGTGGCCGGCGTCCGTCACCTCCGGCGATCTCGACCAGGATGGACATGTCGACATCGTCGTCACCGTCTCCAATATATTCATTGACGCCCTCAGCGTGTTTCGTGGTCGAGGCGACGGAGCTTTCTTCGCGCCCGTGGACTACCCCACGTCCAAGGACCCCGAGGCGCTCGTGCTGGGCGACTTCGACGCGGACGGAAGGCTGGATGCTGCCGTCGCCCATAATGACAGGGACACGGTGAGCATCCTTCTCGGGCAGGCGAACGGAAGCTTCATCCCGGGTTCTGAGTTCCCCGTCGACAACGGCCCGAAGAGCATCGCCGCTGGAGACATCAACGGGGACGGGCGGAGCGATCTGGCAATCGCCCACAAGTGGTCCACGTTCCTCACCGTGGTGTACGGGGAGGGCGATGGCACCTTCTCCGGGAGGACGGACCATCCCGTCCCATCGGAGTCCGTGATCATGGCGGACCTGAACAGGGACGGTAGAGCCGACGTCGTAGCCCTCTCGATGTCGCGGCTGACTGTCCTGACAGCGCAGCCCGATGGAACGCTGGTCGCGGGCATGGAGTACGGCCCCTTCGAATGGGCCGAATCGGTCACCTCGGGGGACTTCGATCTGGACGGGAACCTGGACCTCGCGGTCACCAATCTCAACAACCACCTGGTGACCCTCCTGCCGGGTCGAGGCGATGGCACCTTCGGCACGAGGCTGGACTACATCACGGGGGGAGAGCCCGTCCTGATCGCTTCCGGCGACTTCAACCTCGACGGCAGGCCGGATCTGGTGACTGCGAATGAGAAGTTCAGCACCGTCAGCGTGTTGCTCAACACGTGTGTCATCCCCGCTCCCAATGACGGGGAAGACACCCTGCCCCCTGCGACCGTCGTCGAAAGTGGCGATGGCGGAAGCCCGTCGAGCACGTCCGCTCCGCTTCTCCGGTTCACGGTGGGATGCGGCTGCAGCGAGGCGGGGCAGTTCGGCGTGGCCGCAATGGCCTGGGTCGGCTTCGCCCTGGCGCGTCGCAGGTCGCGGCGCTCTTGAGGTGACGCGTCGATGAAGAGGGCGTGGCCATGTCACACGCTCGTGGCCATGAACTTCCGTGCCGTTCACCTTGCTGTCATTCCGTTGTCTCGCGAAATCGGCACAGTCCGAGCATGAGGCCACGAACGCTGGCGCACCTCTCGGACCTGCACCTTGGACTCTCACCGACCTTCGAGCGTCGGTCCGCGGAGATCTGCCGGACCCTGTTGCAGCTCGGCGTCGATCACGTGGTGGTCACCGGCGACGTGACCCACAAGGGCCGCCACTCCGAGCTGCGGACGTTCGAAGCGATCTTCGATCCCCTGCTCTCCTCCGGCCGGATGACGGTGGTTCCGGGCAACCACGACCGGGTCGACGAGGACGCGGGCAGCGTGCTGATGGCGGGCGAGCGCGTCCGGGTGACGCGTTCACCGGGGCTGTGGCTCATCCAGATCGACTCCACGGCGGAGCGAAACCGTTCGTTCTTCGCGCCGCACGGCGAGCTGAGCGAGGAGGTCCTCGCCCAGGTCGAGGAGGCACTCTCGATGGCCCCTGAAGACGCCCTCTGCGTCATCCTCCTGCACCATCACCCGTTGCCGATGCCCGAGGAGACCTGGGGCGAGCGCTTCGCGGCGACGATGGGGTGGCCCCACTCGAGAGAGCTGGAGCTCGGGCATGAGCTGGTCCGGCTTGCGGAGGGGCGCTGCGATCTCATCCTCCACGGACACCGCCATATTCCCCACGAGCTCGTCGAAGGCGCCGGTTACGCGCGCGCCCTGCGCGTGTTCAACGGCGGCGCGACCACCGAGCTGATGCGCTTCCGGCTGTTTACACACGCTCGGGGGAAGCTGGTGGGCTCCCCGACGTGGATCCCGGTCGGCGCAGAGGCCGTTCAGGCGCCGCGAAGCTCGGCCGTCCTCAGCGCGCTGCACGAACTGCGCGGGGTCTTCGTCTGAGCGGAGCCTGAACCTCCTGCCCGCTCCTCGGGCCGAAGAGCCACATGGGCGAGCGGTCCCACGGACGCGGCACCCTCGCGGACGTCTGCCTACCCTCAACTCGGGATGAGGATCGACCGAATGAGGAAGCTGACCTTCACCGGCGCCTCGGGCGCGAAGCTCGATGCTCGGCTCGATCTTCCTTCGGGCGAACCCGTCGCGTGGGCGCTCGTCGCGCACTGCTTCACCTGCTCGAAGGATCTGCTGAGCCTGACCCGGCTGAGCCATGCGCTGTCCGATCACGGGTGGGCGGTGCTCCGCTTCGATTTCACCGGAATCGGCAGCAGCGAAGGTGAGTTCGGCAACCCGGATTTCCAGTCGAACGTCGGAGACGTGATCGCCGCCGCCCGACACCTGCGCCAGCACTTCGCTGCGCCGGCCCTCCTGTTGGGACACAGCCTCGGAGGCGCAGCGGTGCTGGCCGCTGCAGAGCAACTCCCCGAGGTCCGCGCGGTCGCCGTGCTGAACACGCCCGTGGCGCCGGAGCAGGCCCCGCGACTCTTCGGAGGCACGTGGGAGGAGGCGCGCCGCAAGGGGTTCGCCGAGCTGTCCATCCAGGGCAAGCCCTTCCGCATCAGCGCCAGCTTCTTCGAGCACCTCGCCCGCGAGCGGATGGAGCGCACGGCTCGCGAGCTGTCCCGGCCGCTCCTCGTCGTCCACGGGACGGCCGACGAGCTGGTCCCGGTGAGCAACGGCGAGCGCCTGTTCGATGCCGCGCGGCACCCGAAGAGCTTCGTCGCGGTGGACGGCGGCGACCATCTGCTCTCGCGCCGCAACGATGCCGTGTTCGTCGCCAGCGTGGTGGCGTCGTGGGCGTCTCGCTACGCGCCCCCGATGATGCCCTCGCTCGAACCGCTCCCCGAGGTGGGTCACGTCGAAGTCGCCGAGTCCGGCGACGGTCCCTACGCCCAGCGCATCACCCTGGGCCCACACCGGCTCCGCGCGGATGAGCCCGAGTCCTTCGGAGGGCGGGACACCGGCCCGTCTCC
>JBAWAM010000398.1:0-1980 GCA_049589315.1 Myxococcaceae bacterium | reverse complement strand
GCGGAGGCGCCCAGATGACGCGGGCCGTCTGCTCGGACACCCGCGGGATCCGCCCGGCGACATTGCCCGCGATCACCCGCGTCCGGAGGTGCGAGCCCACGTCTTCCGCGGTGACGACATACGCCTTCGCCTGCGCGCCGGCGATGGCACGGCAGCTCACCGGATGTGGAGTGGAGCATCGAAGCCACTGGTACTCGAAGGTGAGCGGCGTCGAGCTGATCCACTCCCCCTCGTCGACGACCAACGTCTCCCGCTCGACCGCGAGTCCCACGACCGTCGGACGATCCTCCGACAGGGGACGAAGGTTTCCTTCAGCAGGCCATGCGGAGGCTTCACAAGCCGATAAAAACAGAAACACAAACCCAGCCATGCATAGGTTCTTCACCTGCCGACACCTCCGGCCCGGCGTACGGCCTGGCGACGACGAAGTGTATCGGCGACAAAACAACCGTCGATGTAGACATCTGGGAAGGAATCGGACGAGACGTGCGCAAACTCGCCGTCCCGGTCAATGAATTACAATCAGATGCAACATCGACTCAGCAGCCGGGTATCCACGGATTATCTGGCGCCCGCGCGATCGAGCGATTAGGCAAGCAGGCCATGCGCGCGGCCCTCGTGACAGGAACCCTGCTTCTGGCGATCGCTGCCGGGGCCGAATCGGCTCCGGGCGCGGTCGCACAGGGGGCGATTGAAGACGGCGACGCCCGCGTCGAAGCGGAATTGCTCGTCGACAGCCTCCAGGTGCGGCCCGGAGATCGCTTCCGGGTGGGCGTGCGTTTCCGGATGGACGAGGACTGGCACCTCTACTGGAGGAACCCCGGGGACTCCGGGCTCTCCACCGAGATCCTCTGGAAGGCGCCCGGCGTCGACTTCGGCCCGTTGCAGTGGCCGTTCCCGAAGACGTTCCGAACGCTGGATGGCTTCATCGTCACCCACGGCTACGCGGACGAGGTCCTGCTGTTCGCTGACGCGACTGCCCCCGCCTCAGCGGGCGACGCGCTGGTGATTGCGGCGCAGGCGGATCTCCTCGTCTGCAAGGTGAACTGCATCCCCGCCGCGATGGTGCTCAGCCGGAAGCTCCCCATCGCCGGGAAGACGCAGCCGAACCCGGAAGCCATCGCGATATTCGATGCAGCGCAGGCGCAGGTGCCGGTGGCGCTCGAGACGCTGGGATGGACCGCGACGGCTTCGCTGGCCGGCGAGGGGCTTCGTCGAGGCGAGCCGTTCGAAGGACTGCTCGCGGTGAAGACGGGGGACGGCGCCCCGGTGGCGGCGGTGACAGGCGACTTCTTCGTGCCCGACAGGGTGGAGGGGATCGCCCGGATCGCCCTCACGCCGGATCCAGCGGTGCCGGGGCATTTCCAGCTCAGCGGCACGGCGGATCCGGACGCGCCCTCGGAAGCGCCGCGCCTGAGAGGCGTGCTCCGGCTCGGTACCGACGCGTTCAAGGCAGTTGAGTTGGACCTGCCCCTGCGACCCTTGGAACCCACGGCGCCTGCCGCGTCGATCGCCGGAGCGGGTGGCGCGCCAGCCCCCTCCGCCGCGCTGATGCTGCTGTTCGCGTTCCTCGGTGGCGCGCTGCTCAACCTGATGCCGTGCGTGTTCCCGGTGCTCGCGTTGAAGGTCTACGGACTTGCGCGGGTCGCCACCGAAGATCGCCGCCACCTCGGCGTGCACGCGCTCGCCTACGCCGGCGGCATCGTGATCAGCCTGCTCGCGCTCGCCGCAGGGGTAATCGCCCTCCGCGCGGCGGGCCAGAGCGCCGGATGGGGGTTCCAGTTCCAGGAGCCGCTCTTCGTTGCGGGCGTGTCGGCGGTGCTGGTCGCCTTCGCGCTCAACCTCTTCGGGGTGTTCCGGGTCGGGCAGCCGGGGACCGGGCTCGCAGCGAAGGTGGATGGCGCGCGGGGAATCGGGCGAAGTGCCGGCGAGGGCGTGCTCACGGTGGTCCTCGCCACGCCCTGCTCCGCGCCCCTGCTC
>JBAWAM010000397.1:0-7902 GCA_049589315.1 Myxococcaceae bacterium | reverse complement strand
CGCCCGTCTGATGTCCCCTATGTCCGGGGGGACAGCCTTGAGCTTCTTTGGCCGAGCGTCGTTTGCATATCCGCTCTCTGCAGAGCTCCAGACGGACTCCTGTTCATCTCGTCGCCCGAGCGGAACGTGAGCCGCCCCCGTCCCACCGACCGTTGGTTCTTCAGCCAGGCGCGCCGGCTGAGTAGAGCCTCGCTATCCGAGGGCACTCCGATGTCTACGTTCGTCGATTTCAGTCCTTCGCGTTCACTCAGGCGGGCCGTGCTCCTCCTCTCTGTTGCCGCGTCTGCCGCTGCCTCCGCCGCGGAGCCGGCCCAGATGGAGGGAGCGGAAAGCGCTGGGGAGCAGCCGCTCAACGACGTCGAGTACTTCCTGAACTTCGAGCAGCAGTTGCTCCAGGGCGTGATGATCTCCACCGCCACCCGATCGGAGCTGTCGATCGAGCAGACCCCGTCGATCGTCACCGTCTTCCGAAGAGAGGACATCGAGCGACTCGGCGCCCGGCAATTGGTGGATCTGCTGCGCTACGTCCCCGGCTTCTTCGAAGTCTCCGGGCAGCTGGAGCGCAACGTTGCGATCCGGGGAATACATGCCTCCTCGCCGGATCACTTCGTGGTCCTGGTCGACGGGCTCAACATGAACGACTTTCTGTTCTCCAGCGCGTCGCCCGAAGCGTTCAGCCTCGAGTACGCCGAGCAGGTGGAGATCATCCGCGGCCCCGGCTCATCCATCTACGGCGCCAACGCCCTGATGGGGGTGATCAACATCATCACCCGGACGGAGAAGGAGCCGCGGGTGCAGGAGAAACTCACCTTGGGCACCCATGGCTTCTTCCGCAACGACGCCACCTTTGGGACCAGCCTGGGCGAGGACCGGACCTTCTATGCGGCAGCGTCCTTCTGGAGGCACGACGGAACGCCCTTCACGGCATCTGCCCGTGAAGATGTCCTGACCCCCAGCCAGGGCCAGAACATTTCGGACGGCATCCAGGCGGGCGAGAACCTGACCCAGCCGCGAGCCCACGCCCCCGTCGCCGTGAATCGATACGGGCCCAGCTTCAACGTCTTCGTCAAATACAAACACGACGACAGTTCGGCCGTGAGACTCCTGGTTGCCAGAAACGAGTACCACCTGCCCAGGACCTATCGACAGGCGTTCTTCTCACCCGGGGTGGGGACCCAGACCCCGCAGTATTCAACCGAGCGCCTGGTCCTGGACGTCGAGAAGAAGTGGGGGAGCAGAGACGGCGCAGGAGAGCTGACGTTCCGCCCCTCCTTCATGAGCATCACCCACGACATGCGCTCCCAGGGCATCAGCCCTGAGTTCTACGCGTCCGCGCAAAAGGAGCAGGCGTCGATCATCTACCGCTGGTCGGGGCGTGACATCCGTATCAGCCCGTCGCTCGAATACGCCGTCAACATTCCCGACTTCTGGATATTCACCGGGACGGGCATCGTTGCGGGATTTCAGCCTGAGTACGACATCGCTTCCGACTACAGCATGACCCGCTGCTTCCTCGATTCCGAGAGGAACTTCGCTCCGAGCATCTATGCCACCCAGGGCGGCGACGACGTCTTCTGCACCGATGGCGTGATGTTGCGAGAGGGGATGGCGATCGATGCCTTCGGAGGCATCACCCAGACCGAGGGCAGTCTGATGGGCGATGGGGACGAGCTGCGGCTGGGCACATTCCTCCAACTCACGACCACCCTTCCCCGGAACGTCGGCCTCGTGGTGGGCGGGCGCCTCGACTACAACCTCGTCTACTCTCCCCAGTTCAGCCCCCGTGTGGCCCTGGTCGCGCCGCTCTCCGGTGGGCTCTATTCGAAGGCTCAGTACGCCTCGTCGTTCGTCTACCCCGCCTTCCTGTATCGGACGGGAAATTCGCTCTCGGACTACCAGGGCAATCCTGAAATCGAGCCCCAATCCATCGATACGTTCGAAGGACTGCTTGGTTTCAAGAACAACTTCGTCCGGGCCGAGCTCAGCGGGTACTACAACCGGGTCCGCAGGTTCATCACCTTCGACCTGAGCCGAAACAGCAAGACCGGGCAATACAAGTTCTCCAACCAGGGCGACCTCGACATCGTCGGCGTGGAGGCGACTGCCCTGATGTCCTTCAATGAAGGTCGGCTGACGGTCAATCTCCACGGGACCTATGCGCATCCACTCCCGAGCACCAGCGATCTGTTCCTGGTGGACGGCAAGCTGGGTGGCCCCACGAAGTTCCCCGAGCTGATGGGCGGGGTGGTGGTCACCTACAACCCGTGGAAGGCGCTCCAGCTCACCGTGGGGACCCTCTACAGCGCCCCGGTCAGGCAGAACATCGCCGTGGAGGCGCAGTTCGACGGCATCGAAGGGACCGATGGTCAGGTCTACTCGTCGCTTCCCGCTGACGAGTACGACACCCTCGTGCTCGACCTCAATGCCTCCGTCACCTACTCGTTCCTGGAGGATTGGAAGGTGGGCGTCACCGCCTCCAACATCCTCAACCGGAGGGCCTACCGTCCCGGCTCTGTCCTGGTTCCCTATCTCGCCGAGGGGCGAATCGTCACTGCGAGTCTTTCGCGGCAGTTCTAATCCGGAGGTGGCATGTGATGCTGAAAAGCCAGATGTGGCGTTGGTCCACGCTGACTGCTGCGGTTGTGATTGGCAGCGGCTGTCCCCAGAACGAGACGGAACCCGAAGAGATCAAGGGAACGCTTCAGCTGAGAGGCCTGTTTGATCAGTCCGGCCCCACCGCCGACGTCGGGGTCTCCTACTCCAAGGGTGTCATCGATGCCTTCCGGGAGGTCAACGAGGCCGGAGGCATCCGCGGTTACAAAGTGGAGCTCCAGTCCTTCGACTACAAGTACGACCCGGCTCTGGCCCTCGCCAAATACAACGAGTGGAAGGCCGATCCCAGCTGGGGCTCCGTGGTCTCACTGATGGGATGGGGCACGGCCGACGCGGTCAAGCTCTCTCCTGAGGTGGCCAGGGACGAAAAGCCCTACGTGACCGCCTCCTATGCCGGAATTCTCGCCACCCCCACTCCCGTGGAGAAAACGGTCGGGCTTCCGGATGGCACCCAGTACGCCGTCAAATCAAGTGGCGCTCCCTACAACTTCTTCGGCGGGACGGACTACTCCACGTCGCTCCGCATCGGGCTTTCCTTTGCCAAGGACAAGAACGCAAAGAAGGTGGCGTTCGCCTACTGCAGCGCGGGGTATTGCACCGAGCCGATTGCGGCAGGGAAGACCTGGGCCGCCTCGATCGGGCTCACCGTTGCGCCGGACATCCGGCCCGAGCTGACCGACTCCGAGGAGGCGATCGACCAGAAGATGGCCACCTATTTCGCAGAGAACCCCGATGTGGACTGGGTGTGGATCGGTAACTCCAAGAAGACGGCCATCTTCGCGGCGAAGGCCATCAAGAAGTACGCGCCGAACGCCAGGCTGATCGTCAACGTCTTCGGCTTCGACGAGACCGTCTACAGCCTCTGTGGAGAACCCTGCGTGGGGAGCATGTATGGCGTGCTGGCGTTCGCGGCATACGGCGACGTGCGCTACCCCGGCATGGAGGAGGTCGTCCGGATCCATGACAAGTTCCGGAAGGCGGATGGCGAGGATCTCGCCCTCTATTCGGACGTCCGGTACGTGCAGGGGTACGTGAGCTTCCTCCTTTGGCGCAAGGCGCTGGAAAAGGTGCTCGATGAGGAGAAGGAGATCACCGGGCCCAACCTCAAGGCCGCTCTCGAATCCTTCACCAATGTGGACATGGGCGGACTGACTGCGCCCATCACCTTCAGCGCGACGGATCACCGACCGACGGCGGGGGCGCGCATCTACTCGGTCAATTCCTTTGGGAAGCTCCAGTTCGAGGACCAGCTCGGCGTCGAGCTGCTCCCGGATTGGCTCGGCTGGTAGGAGCCGACTCCGATCGCCCGGTGCGACCCCCTGTTCCGCAGGTCGTGACGAAGGTGGCAGGCGACAGGCCGACAGCCCGCTCACCGAGTCCCTGTTCAAAAAAACTGGCGAGGCCTTACACTCGGGCGCTGGTAAGCCCGTGTCTGCGCCCATCCCACAGCTCCCCGTCGTCATCCTGCCGGCCGAAGGGACGGAGGCGGAGGTCGTGCGGGCATTGGAGCGGGCGGGCGCGCGGATCGTGAGCGAGCTCTCGGAGGCGGCGTTGGCCTTCGTAGACTTCACGGTCCCGGGCGGAGAGCAGGCGCTGGCGGACCTGCGACGCCGGAAGGGCAAGGAGAGCATCGCGACCATCGCCTACCTCGCGGATGCAGAGCCGGACCGGGTGGAGGCCCTGGACCTCGAGTTCGTCACCCCCGCCGGGCTGGAGCTCGAGCTTCCCGCGCGCATCCGCAAGGCGCAGGGCCGGCATCGGGCGCGGGTCGAGGCGAGGCAGCGCGAGAAGGAGCTCTCCGGGCTGCTCCGGCTCACCGCCGACTACGCGGCGTCGCTCGACGTGCCGGCGCTGTTGCACGACGTCACCCGGCGGCTCGCCGAGGAGATGGACATCGATCGGGCGGCCCTGGTGGCGCTCGACGAGCAGCACGACGTCGGCATCATCATCGCGGCCAGCGACGATGCGGGTCTGAAGGATCTCCGGATCGAGCTTCGGCGCTATCCGGAGATCCGCGAGGTGGTCCGCACCGGCAAGCCGGTGATCGTCGAGGACGCGCCGAGCCATCCGCTGCTGGAGATCGTCAAGGAGCAGGTCGCGGAGAAGGGGATCCACGCGATCGCCGCGATGCCGCTGTCGGTGAGCGGGAAGGTTCTTGGTGTACTGCTGCTTCGGACCTCGGATCGTCGTCGATCGTTCTCGGTGCGGGAGATCGACTTCCTCCGCACGGTGGCGCACGCGACCGCGGTGGCGCTGCGCAATGCGCGGCTGCTCGAGACCGAGCGCGGCCTCGCCGAACGCGAGAAGAGCGCGCGCATCCACGCGGAGAAGCTCGCTGAGGAGCTGCGGAACACCCGCGATTTCCTCGAGCGGCTGATCGACTCGTCGGTGGATGCGATCATCTCCGCCGACCTCACCGGGAAGATCATCGTCTTCAACAAGGGCGCCGAGGCCATCTGCGGCTGGACCGCGGAGGAAGCGAAGAGCCAGATCAACGTGCGCGACCTGTATCCGGACCAGAACGCCCGGGAGATCATGAAGAAGCTGCGCGAGGACCCACGGGGCCAGCTCGCGCTCACCCGGCAGGACATCCGGACGAAGCGGGGAGGTCGGGTGCCGGTCAACATGACGGCAGCCATCGTCTACGAAGGTCACCGCGCGGTGGCGACGGTGGGGATCTTCTCCGACCTGCGCGACCGGGTGGAGCTCGAGCAGAAGCTCTCCAGTGCCGAGGAGAGGCTCGAGGAGTCGGAGAGAAACGCAGTCATCGTTGCGCTCGCGGGCACCGCCGCCCACGAGCTCAACCAGCCCTTGACCTCGGTGATGGGGTACGCCGAGCTGCTCAAGCGGCGATTGAAAGAGGGGGACTTCGCCTGGAAACCGGTGGACATCATCTACCGGGAGGCGGAGCGCATGGCGGAGATCGTCCGGAAGATCGGCAAGATCACCCGGTACGAGACCAAATCGTATGTCGGCGCGGCTCGAATCCTCGATCTCGACAAGGCCTCATCGAATGAAGATTGACCCCGCACCTGGACACAACATCCAGGCGTTCTTCGACACGCTCCAGAATCTGATCGCGGCCAACCCCGCCTTCCAGTCGTTGTCGCTGGGCGAGCTGCTCAAGGGGCTGGTCTCGATGTTCCCTCCCGACAGCGGGCCGCTCTCCTTCTCGCGCGGGAGCGAGATCATCGCGGTGCTCGGGAACCGTCTGCTCGCGTCCGCTGCCGACGCGCTCCAGGCGGCGCAATCGCACCAGCGGCGGCTCGAGCAGATCCTGCTCGATCTGGGGCGTCAGGTGGCGGGCGCCACCAGCGAGGAGGAACTCGTCGCGGTCGTCGCCCGCTCGGTGAAGCAGCTCTTCCCCGGCCGCTCCTTCTGCATCCGCATCGCGGACCAGCGCACGCACGGGTTGACCTCGCTCTACGCCGAAGGCCGGCTGCGCGACGGCGATCGCGACGTGCTGGTGGTGAAGCAGAGCGCGCTGAAGAAGATCCACCTCGACCTCTCCCGCATCGCCCCGGAGCGGGTGAAGGTGGTCGAGGGAGACGTGCCGCTGCTGTTCGAGGGCAGTGAGCGCGGCATCTCCGCCCCGCTCGTCGCGTCGGGCCAGCTCTTCGGGATGATCAACGTCGAGTACCCGACCGGGATGGTGGTGGACCCGGTCGCGGACGACCGGACGTTGACGCAGCTGGTGAACCAGGTCGCGGTGGCGATCCGGAACGCGAAGCTGATCGACGAGCTGACCTTCGTCCGGAAGTATCTGGAGGAGCTGCTCGAGCACGCGAACGCGCTGATTCTGGTCGTCAACCCCCAGCGCCGGATCGTCGTGTTCAACCGCGCGCTGGCGACCCTGACGGGGTATCGCAAAGAGGAGGTGCTCGGGCGGGACCTCCTCGACTTCATCCCCGAGAGCGAGCGGATGCGCGTGATGCGCGTCACCTCCGCGGCGATGAAGGGCGAGGCGGTGAGCAACTTCGAGACCCGCATCCTCGCCACCGGTGGCAGGGAGATCCGCGTCGCGTTCGCCACTTCGTCGCTGATGGCGGCGGAGGGCGAGGTCGAGGGTGTCATCGCCATCGGTCAGGACCTCACGATCGTCCGCGAGCTCGAGCGCCGGGTGATCCACGCGGAGAAGCTGGCCACGCTCGGGCAGCTGGCTGCCTCGGTCGTCCACGAGATCAACAACCCGATGACCGCAGTCGCGACCTACGCACACGCGATGCTCGCCCGGACCTACGGGAACCCCAACGCCGAGCCGGGGGATCAGGAGAAGCTCAAGAAGATCCTGGAGAACTCGGACCGGGTCCTGAAGTTCACGCGGGATCTGGTGAGCTATGCCCGTCCCGCTCAGAACAAGCCGGAGTGGGTGGAGCTCCATTCGCTGCTGGAGACCGCGATCGGGTTCTGCGACCACGTGCTCGCCCAGCACGGCGTGCGGGTGGAGCGGAGCTTCTCGCCGGTGCCCCGGATCGCCGCGGTGAAGGGGAACCTGGTGCAGGTGTTCGTCAACCTGATCACCAACGCCTGCCATGCGATGTCCGCAGGAGGCGCCGTCCAGCTGAGCACGGGGGTGGAAGCGGGTGAGGTGGTGATCCGCGTCCGCGACAGCGGCGTGGGAATCGCGCCTCAGGATCTCGCACGCATCTTCGAGCCCTTCTTCACCACCAAGCCCGACGGGAAGGGGACTGGCCTCGGGCTCTCGATCGTCCAGGGGATCGTGGAGAACCACGGCGGAGAGATCGCCGTGGAGAGCGAGACCGGCGTCGGCACCGTCTTCACCCTCCGGCTGCCCAGCGCTGGCTGACCGCTCGGCTCCCGACCTTCCGCTTGCCGCACTGCGGTGTGGAGGTGACGCGGTCCCCCGTGGGTATACTCCGGCGTCCATGCGCGGGCGGAGAGCGCCTCCTCACTTCTTCTTCGTCGTCGCTCTGGTGTGGGTCACCGCCCTCCCCGCGTGGGCGGCGCCCGAGCTCGTCTTCGTCTCGCCTCCCCAACGCGTCGGGGTCGGAATGCCGGCCGGCCCGATCCAGATCCAGCGGCAGGATTCGGGCAGTCCCCTGGAGGCGGGCGAGCCGCAGCGCACGGTGACGCTTACCAGCAGTTCGGGGACGGGCGAGTTCTCACTCAATGGGGACCCGGCGGGGACCTGGAGCAACACCTTGGACGTGACGATTCCGGCGGACGGTTCGCGCGCCTCCGACATCTGGTACCGCGATCCGACAGCCGGTGCGCCCACGATCACCGCGTCCGCTCCGGGGTATTCGCCGGTGACCCAGGCGCAGGAGG
>JBAWAM010000396.1:0-5486 GCA_049589315.1 Myxococcaceae bacterium | reverse complement strand
AGCGAGGGCGCAGGTGGTGTCGCTCGCGCGGGGGCTCGTGGGCAAGCCGAAGGTCGTCGTGGGCGGACGGACGTGGCCCTCGGACTGCACGGGACTGGTGCGTGCGGCGTTCTCCTCGCTTGGGATGGACCTGCTGGACGCGGCCCGTGCGGGAGACAATTCGGTCACCGCGATCTACCGCTTCGCCCGGGAGCGCGGCCGCGTCTTCGAGGCGGGCCGTCCGATGCCCGGCGACCTGGTGTTCTTCCGCGAGACCTACGACCTGAACCGCGATGGCCGGCTCAACGACGGGCTGACCCACATCGGGATCGTGGAGGACGTCGACGCGGAGGGGACGGTGACCGTCATCCACCGCGTCGCCCGGGGCGTGGTGCGCTACCGGATGAACCTGGCGAACCCCGACGTCCGCCGGGATCCCGCCACAGGGCGCGTCTTCAACGATGCGCTCCGCCACGCAGGTCCGGGCCGCAGTGAGGTGCTCACCGGACAGCTCTTCGCGGGCTACGCGACCCTCCTCTCTCCAGCAGAGTCGCTCGCGCGTCGGTAGCCGATTTCTCAGCGCACCTCCCACCGCCCCGAATCGACGTTCCGCACGAAAGACTGCCCCTCCGGCAGCGCTCCGAAGAACAGCGCATCGAGCACTCCGATCATGCTCTTGCCGTCGAAGAGTCCCAGCTCCCCATTGAGTGGGAGCGCGAACCCCATCTCTGAAGTCCTCAGACGCAGGGTCCCTCCGGGCGGCAGGACCACGACCGGGAGGTTCGGCGCGATGGGGTGGCGCAGGTCGGGGGCGAGGACCATTCCGGACGTGTTCACGGCGGAGTCGCTCCGGTTGCGCA
The DNA here is from genome assembly GCA_049589315.1 of Myxococcaceae bacterium. Classification (GTDB taxonomy): domain Bacteria; phylum Myxococcota; class Myxococcia; order Myxococcales; family Myxococcaceae; genus JBAWAM01. The sequence goes on along the minus strand of JBAWAM010000396.1, from coordinate 4,647 downwards.
ACTCCACGATGCCCTGCCGCGGGTCCACGCTCTCCAGGACCAGCCCCGTAATAATCGACGAGCGCAGTTGCTGGATCTGGTGTCGCAGGTATTCACTCCGAAGACGCGCGTACTCCTTCAGGTACCGCGGCCCGTCGGCGAACTTCTCCGGGAAGACGACCCTCGGGTCGTCCCACGCAGACTGATCGACGGGAAAGACGTTGTCCTCTCCGCCGATGTACGGCGCGAGCAGAGCGTACATCGCGTCGATCCGCGCATTGATCACCCCGGGGTCGAACAGCTCGTCGAGCCCCCGTTCGACCAGGTGCAGAACCCGCCCGCGCAGCTCTGGGTTGAGGACGATGCGCTGGTGCAGGTTGGAGAAGAGCGGATGCCAGTCCGTTCCCGGGTACTGCTCCCGGCGCTCCAGCAGGCGCTTCTCCACCCACGGATCCGCGAGGCTGAAGACGAAGAGCGCCCGGTCGTGGCGAGCCGAAGTACCGACGTTGGAGCCCGGGGTGTACCGGGTCGAGGCGTTGTTGAGGTCCCAGGGCACGTAGTGCCAGCGCCCGGTTTTCGCATCGAAGATGAAGTAGCTGCGCGAATCCTCCACCGTGTAGTTCGAGATCAGCGCGTTCAGGGTCATGTTGCGGAGGAAGAGCTCCAGCTCCAACCGCTTCTCGAGCACCTCCAGCAGCTGCGGCTCCGGGGTGTGGTTGAGCGCATGGAGGAAGTCCTGCAGCTCGGTCGACGGGGCCCGCTCGTTCGTCTTCTGCTCCCACGCCTCCTGGAAGGGGGCCTGCCAGGTCTTGAACTCGCAGTCCTTCCCTCCGCAGCGATAGATGGTGGCGTCGTCGTCCGGGAAGTCGTGGGCCCTGAGGAAGTGCTTATCGACCTGCTCGAGCTCCGTGTAGATGCCCTGGTACTGGCCATTGATGACGAGCCGGACGAAGCGCGCGCGCGGCGCCGGCACGCCCATCGCGGCGAGCAGATCGTACCCGAGCTTCTCCACCATCAGGGTGGCGTCGAACCATTGGGAGACGAGGTTGAGCTCGTCCCTGCCCTGGAACTCCACGCCGTCGGGGAACTCCACCTTCCAGCTCTTCTTCGCCCACTCGCGCGAGCTGTTGCCGCGCAGACGCACCCTCACTGCTTGACGCTCCCCGTTGTAGATGAACTCCGCCGCTGACAACGGCGTCTCGCGAGGCTTCGCAGCGAACGCGTCAAGGGTCGCCCGGGGCACGACGAGCTCGTACGTCTCGACTGTCTGCTGCAGCGGCGGGAACTCGAACCGCGCATTCGGGTCCGTCTGCATCAGGGTCGGCTGCGACGGTCCGTCCCCAACGACCTCACTGCATCCCAGCGTCCAGACGAATCCTGCGCCGAGACACACTCCACGCCACCGTCGCACCATCTCGCGCCCCTCGTGACCTGTTCGTCACCCCACAGCAGCGAGGTAATTCCGGAGGTCTGGGGAGACCACCGACGCGCGTCCAGTCGCCGAGACATCGAGCCGACACTTCCCTTCGCACGATCGCCCGGCAGGCGCACAGGATTGACCGTCTCATCCCTCGCAGCGCGCGTGTCCGGTCCGCCCATGGCAACGCGCCAATGCGTTCACAGCTTACGCGCGGGCGTGAAACCGCTTGCACGCCAGCGGGTCACGTGGGGTGGCCATGCAATTCCGGTGAAGGTCAGATCGTGGAAATCACGGCATTGGGGCACGCCGGCTTCCTGGTGGAGTCGGGTGAGGTGGTGTTGGTGGCGGATCCGTGGTTGTCGCCTGAGGGCGCATTCGATTCCGGCTGGATGCAGCTGCCCAGGAATCACCAGCTCGCGCCCATGGTGCGGGAGAAGCTGTCCACCGACGCTCGCCAGAAGTTCATCTACATCAGTCACGAGCACCGGGATCACTTCGACCCGGAGTTTATCGCGAGCCTGCCGACCCGCGACGTCACGGTGATCCTGGGCAGGTTCGGCCGGAGCGCGCTGAAGGACGCGATCGCCGCTCTCGGGTTCGAGCGGATCGTCGTCCTGGACGACGGTGGGAAGCTGCCGCTTCCCGGCGGGTACGCGCGCGTCTGGACGGTCGACCAGGGCGTGAATCGGGACTCCGCGCTGCTGGTCCGCCTCGGTCAGTACAGCTTCCTCGACCTGAACGATTGCAAGATTCACGATCGGCTCGAACAATTGGTGCGGGAGGAAGGCCGCATCGACGTGTTCACCGCCCAGTTCTCCGGCGCGATCTGGCACCCCACGAGCTACCAGTACCCGCGCAAGACGTACGAGGCGATCTCTCGTCGCAAGCTGTTCAGCAAGTTCGAAGCGGTCGCCCGGGCGATCGAGACGTTGAGACCTCGTCGCTATCTGGCTTCCGCGGGGCCGGTGGCCTTCCTCGATCCGGACCTCCTCCACATCAACTTCGAGTCGGTGAACATCTTTCCGCGAGCGCCTCGCCTGTTCCAGTACCTGAGCGGGCGGCTCAAGGAGGCCACGCCGACACTCGGTGAGCCTGCGCCCGGGGACGTCCTCCACGTGGCGACCGACGAGCTCGAGGCGCGCGGGACGGAGCGCGTCACGGACGAGACGTTCGAGGCCTACATCCACCAGTACGCCCGCGACATGAGCCCGATCTTCGAGGCGCGCCGGCGGACGCTCTCCCGCGACGAGCTCCTCCGGCGCTTCGAGCAGCTTCGGGCGATCCTGCAGGCGAAGCTCGACGCGCTGACGGTGAGCGACCGCGTGCTGTTCCCGCTCTACGTGGCCTTCCGGGAGCTGCCCCAGCGCATCCTGCGGGTCGACTTCGCCGGTCGCGCGATCGAGGAGGTCCCGGCCATCGACACCGAGCGCGCCTACGTGTTCATCGCCAGCGCCGGCGACCTCGTCCCCGTCCTCGAACGGAAGATGGGTTGGGAGGAGTTCCTGCTCTCGTGCCGGCAGCAGATGCGGCGCACGCCGGACCTCTACGACGCGATCCTGCACGGGTACCTGGCGCTGGAGCTGGAGGATCTCCCGTCCTTCTGCGAGCAGATCCGCGCCGCGGAAGCGCAGAAGCAGCGCGTGGAGATTGAAGCGGGCGGACGGCGCTACTCGATCCGCCGCTTCTGTCCGCATCAGGGCGCTGATCTGTCGCAGGGCTGGATCCAGGACAACAGGTATCTCGTCTGCCCGAGGCATCGCTGGATGTTCGACCTCGAAGACGGCGGCCGGTGCCGGGCCAACAGCGTGACCTGCGAGGCGTTGGAGCTGCCCCGCCGCGACGAGCTCCAGCTCGAGGCGGCCGAGCCTGTGGACTCGAAGTGATGATCAGCGGGCGGGCGGCTTCCTCGTGGAGCCGCCCGCACTCAGTTGCAGCAGGAAGCGCCCGTTGTCCGTGCGGACGCCGACCGGCCCATCGAACGACGGGTCCTGGTCGAAGACGCGGCCCTCCCACACCCGTCTTCCGTCCACCGAGATGCGCAGCTCCAGCCCGTCGGCCTCGACGCGAATTCGATGCGAGTCGCCCGGGACCAGCACCGGCACACGCGCCCTCCAGCGCGGCTTCACGTTCCGGTAGCCGCGGTTCCCGCACTCCGCGTGTCGGGAGAGGCCGCGGTTCTCCTTCACCGAAACGACCAGCGCCGGGACCGGAGCGATCCGCCACATGACGTAGAGCACGTTGCAGCTGTCCTGCGCCCGGAGCTTGAGGCCCACCTGGCGACGCAGCTCGCCCGACCCCAGCGGCGCCTCGTCCCGCGTCGGGCCCAGATAGGTGAACCCGAGCTCCGCGACGTCCGAAACGCGTCCGGGAGCGACCGCCCGCATCTTGGAAGACTCCACCAGGAAGCCGCCCGGGCGTGCCTCGAGCGCGCCCAGCGTCACGTCCAGCGCCTCGACAGGTACGGGCGCGAGAACGCCCGCGTCGCTCGCGCCCTGAACGACCGGCGCGAGCAACACGAGCGCAGAGACGAGTCTGAAGCGTGCGGAGCCGCTCACCGGGATTTCGACGGCGGATTGCTCCGAGAGAGGAACTTGCCCAGCCGCTCGACGCGCCGGTCCAGGTACGCCTTTTCGGCGCGCAGCCGCGTGTGCTCGAAGCGCAGGAGATCCCGGAAGCGGCGGACCGAGCGGGTCTGCAGGCTCTCCGCCATCTCCAGCTGCTTGCCGATGTCCTCCTCGAGGGCGCTCACTTCGACGAGACGACTCTGCGCGGAGGCATGCAGCAGCTCCAGCTCGCGAACGAGCCGCTGTGCCCGATGGGCGGCGCCGGTCACGTCCAGCTGGACCCACCCGCTGCGGCCGGTCCGGGCGCGGTGGTTGGCCGCCCCCTGCCAGAGCCCGCCCACGTTCCACGACAACGTCACCTGCCCGAAAACCGGGAGCCCGTTGGAGCCGTAGATCTTGTCGTACCCGCCGCGCAGGTCCAGGCCCCAGGTCGACGTCCCCCGGACGTCCGCCGACGTCGCCACGAACTCGTCGTCCGCTGACCGCAGCTCCTCCACCAGTTCCAGGATTGGGACGTCGGGCGGCTGAGGCATTCCGGCGAGCCGCTTCCGCTCCAGCTCCGTCTCGCGAAGGGTCTGGCGAATGTGGTCCAGCCGCAGCTCGTACGCCTGGAGCTCGTCCAGTGTCGCGTTCTGGTCCGCCATGGCCTGCCGGAGCTCCGCGAGCCCCGGCTCGACTCTGGTC
>JBAWAM010000395.1:0-6611 GCA_049589315.1 Myxococcaceae bacterium | reverse complement strand
CGTCCGGGTCGAACAGGTCGAACCGCTCGTTGTAGACGAGCTTGTCGTCCGGGAGGTTGTTCTTCGCGGTGATGGCGTAGACGGTGTACCGGCGCGTGGGCGCGTTGCTCGGGCACACCGGGTGGTCCGGCGCATTCGGGTTGCCGAAGATGGGGTTGCCCGGTAGCGGCTGCAGGTCGGGCTGCAGGTCACGGTACGTGCGCAGCAGGCCCCACTGGCCGTTCCACAGGTCGTCCGTGGCGGCGCTCTGCCAGAGGTAGTCCGCGGTGGCCCTCTTGAGGGGCGGAATCCGGTCCAGGAACTCGAAGTGCTCGGAGATGGCGAACCCCTGGCCGTTGGAGAAGCCACTGTCCGGGTCCGCGTACTCGGCCAGCCACTTCATGCCGTGCACGTTGAAGTAGTGGAACTCCTCCTGGGCTCCTTCGAGGATGCGGAAGTGGACCTTGTCCCCCGCGTACGCGCGCAGCAGCGGGGTAGCGGGGTCGCCGTGGATGTCCGAGCGGAACACGTTCTCCATGTCCCCTTCCGGCCCCTTCTTCTGCTGGAAGCGGGTGCCTTCCTGCGTGGTGATGCGCAGCGGGATGGGCTCGTTGCGGTAGTTCACCATCATCGAGCCGGGGTCGTCCGCGGAGACGCCTTCGGGGACGGGATCGTCCAGGTTGTCGATGGCGATGGGCAGCCGCTCCAGCTGATCATTGGGCGGGTTGATGGGCCGGCCCTTTCGGTCATAGAGCAGCGCGAAGTCGTGGAAGGTGAGGTTGTATTCACGGTAGCTGTCGATGGGGTCCAGGGTGAGGATGTCCGCCAGCGCCGGCATGGGTCCGCCGTCACTGCGCGTCCCAATGGGCTCTCCGGTCCTCGAGTCGCGCCAGCTGCTGCCCGCGGGCTGCACCGCCAGGCCCGCATAGAGACCGTGCTGCTGGTGGCTCGAGGGCGAGAAGTGGTCGTGGGTGAAGGTCGTGCCCACGGTCTTGTCCTGCCCCTCGCCGTTGAGGATGGGGTCGGCCCACCACCGCTGGATGCCCGTCTGGGTTCCCACCGGTGCGCTCGCCACCCGCGGATGCCGCTCCGCCTTCAGCTTGATGCGGTCGCCCCGCTCCTTCGTCGTGCCGTCGGCCTCGAAGGCCCCGCCCGCCTGGTTGGCCGCCCGGATGCGCTGCTGTACGACTTCGGCAGCGAAGACACCGTCCTCATAGTTGAAGCCGTTGGTCGCCCCGTCCGAGGAGGTGACGTCGAACTTCACCAGGTGCACGTGCTGCCCCACGGTGTCCGTGGGCGCGCCAATCTGGAAGTCGTCCTCTTCGAGCCGATCCGGTAACAGATTCGTGGTGTGCACGATGCCGCATTCCCCGGAGTTGAAGCGCATCACCAGCGGCGTGGGAGACGCGGTTCCCCCGATGAGGCCGTCTACGTCCTGCTCGAGCGCCAGAATGCGTCCCTGCGGATCGTGCCAGCCGTCGTTGTTCACGATCAGGTCCAGCTGAATCACCGCCGTGAGATACTCGCGCTCGGGCGTGCCCCTCGGGCAGGGGTTGGCGAAGGGGGCACCGGGTTCAGCGCCCTGGCCGTTGACGAGGAACTCGCTGCGGTTCCCTTCCGGAGTGAAGGCCGGATAGGCCGCCGCTGGGAAGCCGTAGCGACTCGTGGTCCGGCGCGCCCCCTCCAGGTCTCCCGCGTGGAAGTCCATGGCGTTCCGCTCCAGCGGCGTGCCGTCCTCCTCGAGGAGCTTGATGTTGATCTTCAATGGCACCACGTTGAAGTCGAACTCGTCGACGTCGCCCACGTCCGCCTCCAGCGTCCTGGTGACGATGTGTCGCTGCAGGCCGCCATCGAACTCCAGATCCAGCGGCGGCTGGGGCGGCCGGTGACCGGCGATGGCCGCGAGGTAGAACGGGTACCCGGGGAACGCCGGACGGGTGACGGTGCTGCCATTCGCCAGCTTCACCTCGGTCTCCTTGTAGGTGGGCATGGGAGGCATCGGACGTCCGGGCAGCGGCACCAGCGCCGGCGTGGGCGTGCCGTCCTTGATTTCGCCGTCGGGCAGGTTGCGCTTCTCGCTCCCGTCCTCGAACACGTCGTGGTTGCGCCACAGCGCCCACATGCCGGCCGCGAAGTGCGGGTAGAGGTGGCAGTGGAAGATGGCGTCGCCCACCGTGAAGTTGCGGTTGCCGCCGCCCCCGAAGTTGATGACGTAGGTGAAGGCCGAGCCCGGGCTGATGCTTTGTGCGTCGAGGTAGCTCGAGTCGTCATCGCCGGGGGTGTGCAGCCACTGGTGGGCATGCAGGTGGAAGACGTGCGTCTCGCGCGGGCCCGCGTGCTGGTTGCGGAACCAGACCGGGTCGCCCAGGTAGGCGTGGTAGACGTTCGAAGGATCGTCCGGGTAGAGGGCCTTCTTCGTCCTACCGTCCTCGTCCTTCTCCACGATGATCGACGGGTCCCCGCTGGGCCAGGAGCTGAGGAAGAACTCCTCGAAGTTGCACTCCACGCAGTTCTTGTTCGGCCCGATGCGCCTCCTGTTCGCGAGCACCCGCGGCCCGACCGCATCCGTGCCGTAGTTGATGGCGAAGGCGTCCCTGAGGGACTCCAGCGTCCGGTCCTCGTCGAGCTCCGGGAAGGCCTGCACCACCTGGATCTCGTCATGGAAGACGGTGGTGAACTCGCGGAACACGCCCTCGCTTCGTGCGGTGACAGCGTCGAACTCCGTCTCCTTGAAATGAGCGATGATCGCGGTCAGGTCGCCGTGGACGATCTCGTTGTCGTCGTCCAGCATGTTCAGGATGGGCTTGCCGTTGTGCGTGGCCTCGAAGTCGATCTTCGGCGTGCCGTCCGGGTTCCGGCCCCGCGTCGCCCGGTCCAGGTCCCTCTCGGTCACCTGCGAGCGGTACCAGCGGGACCCTTCCGGCTCGACGTTGACCGCGCCGAAGAGGCCCGAGGCCAGCGCGGCGTTGTCGCCCTCACCACCGGCGAGGTGCGCGCCGCTGAGGAAGAGGAAGGTGCCCTCACGGTCGGCGAGGTAGCTGTACTCGCGCGTCTCGCCCGGGTCGGCCAGCGAGCTGTCGTTGTCGCCGACGTTCGCCCCGTCCGAGTCGATGTTCCTGTACTGCAGCCCCTGGACGTGGAAGCCCACGGCGCGGGTTGCCGGCGCGTCGGTGCGGCCGTCCACCATGTCCGGGATGCCATCCCCGTCCCCATCGATGGAGCCGGGGCCATCACCCAGCGCGTTGCCGGGAGGCAGGGCCACGCCCAGCGCCATGCCGTAGTTGGTCAGCGGCATCCACCTGTGCCAGGGGACGTCTTCGCCGACGATGTCGTTCATATAGGGGTACTGCCCCGTGGCCATCTCCGCCGTCTCGGGCGCGTCCTCGACGCGCAGGACGTTGGGATCCAGCAGGTTGGTGAACTTCACCTTGAGGCAGTCGCCCTTGTTCACCCGGAGCACCAGCGGGCGCGGCCGCTCGTCCTTCTCCAGCCGAACCTTGCCCGGCTCGAGATTGTTGCTGCCGTCGGTGGACTCCACGTCCCGACGCAGGGCGAACATCATCCCCACCGGGTTGAACGCGCCCCAGCGGTTGTAGACGATGACCTGATCCAGGGCGACGATGTCTGCCTTCACCCAGCGCTTGCACTCGCGCACGTCCTCGCTCGCGCCGCCGGAGAAGAGATCCGTCAGCGAGTCGTTCCCGACGGGGCCTCCGGAGTGACTTCCGTTGTTGCGAGGTGTGTTCGTTTCATCTTCGGCTCCACCCGTCCCACCCAGCTCGTCCCCACCGAGGTTCCTGAGGCCGCCACCGCCCCCGCTCGGATCACAGCCCAGCATCGAAAGCGACATCTGGACCGTCAGGCCCAGCGACGCCGCCCATTTCTTCCAATGCATTGCTCCCCCTCCAGGAAGTCCCGCGTGGTGGGACAACCACCAATCGGGAACCGCCTCCCTGCCTGCTCGTACAACCGCCCATCCAACGGACTGCAGTCGGCCTGCTTGCACTCCGCATTCCCAGGCAGGCGGTCCTCTCTTGACGAGGCGGCCCCGCGAGGAGGAAGAGCCCTTCGATTGCCCAGCCAGGGACACCGCGCTGCCCTCCGCAGGGCGCCCAGAGTAGAGTTCGGTTGAAACCGTTCGCCCTTCCGGGACACAGATCACAGCCGTGAGTCGTTTCTTCGCCCTCTCCATCCTCGCGCCGGGGTTGTTTGCCCGGGAGCGCGACACCAGCGACCTCGCGCTGGTGGAGCGGGCGCGCGCGAAGGAGGCATCGGCGTTCCGGGTGCTCTTCGACCGCCATGGACAGGCCGTGTGGCGCTTCCTGCGCGACGTGCTCGGGGACGAGTCGCTGGCCGACGAAGGGGTTCAGGAGACCTTCATCCGCGCGTTCGACCGGATCGACTCGCTGGAGAATGGGGCGAGGCTGCTCCCGTGGCTGCTGGGCATCGCGCGCAACGTCGCCTTCGAGCTCCAGCGGGCGCGGCGTCGCGATCGCGAGCGCGGGGAGCCCCACGACGACCGCGCGCTGGAGGACGTGCACGACGGTGACGCGTCCACGCCAGAGGTCGTGCTGCTCGGCCGCGAGACCGAAGCGGTGATGAGCCGCGCCCTGGAGTCCCTGTCGACGGAGCGCCGGGCCGCGCTGCTCATGCGCGTCGACCACGGGCTCGGGTACGACGAGATCGCCCGCGCCATGGGCTGGAACATCCCGAAGGTGAAGAACGAGATCCACCGCGCGCGACTGCAGCTCCGCAACGCGCTCGTGCGCTACGACGGAGGTGAGCCATGACGCCTTGTCTGGGCGAGCACCTGGAGCTGTATGCCGCAGGTCGCCTCTCCGGGGATGAAGCCGATGCCGTGCTGGCGCATCTGCGCGTGTGCGAGCTGTGCATGCGCGAGGTGGCGTGGCTCCGGGCCGAGCAGCGCATCGCGCACGATCGCGCCCGGTCCTCGGAGCCTTCGGTCGTGCGAATGGCTCGGCTGAAGCGCGGCCTGGAGCCTCGGCTCGTCCAGTCCGAGCGGGCAGCGAAGCGCAACGCGCTGCTGTCGGGCGTCGTTCGCGTCGCGAGCTCGTTCGGGGTCGCGGTGGTGCTCGCGTTCATCGTTTCGAACGTCCACCGGTCTGCGCCCACGCCGGGCGAATGGGGTGGCTCGAGCTGCGTGTCCGTCGACGTTCCGGGTGTCTGTCCGGGGCCGACCGAGGACATGGGCGACCTGATCGCGGCGGTCGAGAGCAGCTACGACGCCTGCCTGGTCGCGACCCCGAGGAGCCAGCCGGGCGCATGGGAGCTTTGTCTCTAATCGGGATGAAACCGGCCCCCGGCCCGTGTCACAAACGCCTACCTGAAGTTCCCATTTCCCTTCACTGAGGTGGATATGACGTTCCGACGTGCACTCGTGGTGGCCTCGTTGGCCTCGCTGGGTCTCTTCGCTGGATGCAAGCAGGACAAGCCGGCGCAGCCCGCGGCCAACGCGCAGGCGAAGGCCCCCATCGCAGCCCTCGCCGGCGCTCAGGCGAAGGTCGTGCTGCAGAAGATCTCCCTCCCGGAGACCGCGCCTTCCATCGGCCCCGCCGACGCGAAGGTGACCATCGTCGAGTGGTCCGACTTCCAGTGCCCGTTCTGCAGCCGCGCCAAGGGCACCGTGGACCAGGTTCGCGAGCAGTACGGCAACGACGTGCGCGTCGTGTTCCGCCACCAGCCGCTCCCGTTCCACCCGCAGGCCCAGATCGCCGCCGAGGCGTCGATGGCCGCGCACGAGCAGGGCAAATTCTGGGAGTACCACGACAAGCTCTTCGCCAACGCGAAGGCGCTGATGCGTGCAGATCTGGAGCGGTACGCCCAGGAGCTGGGCCTCGATCTGGCGAAGTTCAAGGAGGCGCTGGACACCGGCAAGTTCAAGGCCGTCGTCCAGGCCGACGCCGCCGAGGGCGCGAAGGTCGGCGCCAACGGGACCCCGACGTTCTTCATCAACGGCCGCAAGCTCGTGGGCGCCCAGCCGATTGACGCGTTCAAGCGGGAGATCGACGCGGAGATCACCATCGCCAACCAGCTGATCGAGAAGGGCACGAAGCCCTCCGAGATCTACGCGGCCCGCATGGCCGAGGCCTCCACCGCTCCGGCGCCGCAGGCGCGCTCGGCGCAGCAGGACGACACCGTGCACGAGGTCCCGGTCGGCGACTCCCCCGCGAAGGGCAAGGCCGACGCGCCGGTCACCGTGGTCGCGTTCTCCGACTTCCAGTGCCCGTTCTGCAGCCGCGTGGTGCCGACGTTGAAGTCGCTGGAGGAGAAGTACGGCGAGAAGGTCCGCGTCGTCTTCAAGCACCAGCCGCTGCCGTTCCACCAGGACGCGCGCCTGGCCGCCGCCGCTTCGATGGCCGCGCACGAGCAGGGCAAGTTCTGGGAGTACCACGACAAGCTCTTCGCCAACGCGAAGGCGCTGAAGCGCCCGGAATTGGAGAAGTACGCGCAAGAGCTGGGGCTCGATCTGGCGAAGTTCAAGGCGGCGCTCGACGCGAACAAGTACGAGAGCGTCATCGCCAATGACCAGGCGCTGGCGAAGAAGGTCGGCGCCAATGGCACCCCGACGTTCTTCATCAACGGCCGCAAGCTCGTCGGCGCCCAGCCGCTGC
>JBAWAM010000394.1:0-2300 GCA_049589315.1 Myxococcaceae bacterium | reverse complement strand
ATGAATCCCCGGTGCGCTGACAGCGGCGACGGATGGGGCGCGCTGAGGACGCAGTGTCGGCGCGGGTCGATCACCCGGCCCTTGGCCTGGGCGTAGCTGCCCCAGAGCATGAAGACCAGGCCCTCGCCCTCGCGGGCGAGAATCTCGACGATGTGATCGGTGAAGCCCTCCCAGCCCTTGCCGCGATGGCTGCCGGCCTGGCCCTGCTCCACCGTCAGCACCGCGTTGAGGAGCAGCACGCCCTGTCGCGCCCACGGGATGAGACAGCCGTGGTCCGGGCGAGGGTGCCCGAGATCGCGCTGAATCTCCTTGAACATGTTCTCGAGCGACGGCGGCACGGGAACGTCCGGGCGCACCGAGAAGCACAGCCCATGCGCCTGACCGGGGCCGTGGTACGGGTCCTGCCCCAGGATGACGACCTTGACCGCGTCGAACGGGGTCGCATCGAACGCGGCGAAGATCTCCTTCCCCGGCGGGTAGATCCGGGCGCCATCCGCCATGCGCTTGCGCAGGTGGGTCGAGAGCGCCTGCATCTCCTCTCGCTGCAGATAACCGCCGACCCGGGTCTTCCAGGAGGGCTCGAGCCTGATGTGGTCCGGCTGCATGTCGGCACTACTACCGCGCGTCCGCTTTGCCGGCTACCCGCGGCGTCGGTCTTCCTTTCGCAGGAGCCCGCCTTGACGCCCCCGGTCCAAGGTGGTTAACGTGAGTTAACCATGAGTGAGGCCCGGACCCGTATCCTCGACGCTGCGCGCAGCCTCTTCCTCGAGGAGGGGGTGGAAGCGGTCACCATGCGCAGGGTGGCGGAGCGGGTAGGCGTGACGGCCACGGCGCTGTACCGGCACTTCGAAGGCAAGGGCGCCCTGTTGAACGCCGTCCTCGATGCCGGCTTCCAGAGCTTTGGTGGCTATCTCTACCGCGCGCTGAAAGCGGGAGACCCTGGAGAGCGGCTGCGCTCGAGCGGTCAGTGCTACCTGGACTTTGCGCTCGAGCAGCCGGAGGTCTACCGGAGCATCTTCATGACACCGCGCCCCGCGAAGGTGGAGTGCGGAAGGAACGAGCCGCAGTGGAATGCCACGTTCAACTTTCTCGTGGACCGGGTGCGCGAGTGCATCGACGCAGGCTTGCTGCGCCCCGGAGATCCCCAGGCGGTTGCCGTCACCATCTGGGCGCTGGTGCACGGGCTCGTCTCGCTCTACCTCACCGGGGCCACCGGGATGGCGGAGGAGGAGTTCCGCAAAAGCTACCGGGAATCCATCGACCGTCTCTTCTCGGGTCTGTGGACGTAAGCGGCGCTCTTTTTTTTGGCCTTCAGGTTAACGGTTGTTAACTGCACTGCTTCAAGGAGATGCACATGGATGAAGTGAACCGCACCGGGCAGGTGGAGCAGGAAACCGTCGGTGTCTTCCGCCGCCTGTGGCGCGTGAGCCCGGCCCTCATGGGCCTGTCGTTGGCGCACGTTGGGCTGCTCGCGCTCTTCCTCGTGGGACTGTGGGTGGATCCGCGGTGGGTGAGTGGTCAGCCGGTGTGGCTCAAGCCAGCCAAGTTCGCCGGCTCCATCGCGCTCTATGCGGTGACACTGGCGTGGATGCTGTCCTGGGTCGAAGGCCGCCTTCGCACGGTGCGCGCAGTCGGCGGCGTCACAGCGGCGATGCTGTGGCTGGAGATTGCGATCATCTCGCTGCAGGCCGCGCGGGGAGTGCGAAGCCACTTCAACGCGACCACGGTGCTCGACGGAGTTCTCTTCTCCGTGATGGGGGTGGGGATCCTCACCGCGTGGGGCGCGGGCGTCGTGGCTGCCTGGCTGCTGTTCCGGCAGCGGTTCCAGGACGATGCGCTCGCCCTGGCGCTGCGTCTGGGCATGGTGCTCACCCTGGCGGGTGCGCTCACGGGTGGGTTGATGACGACGCCCACGCCGGCCCAGGTGGAGCAACTGGCCCAGGGCCGTCCAGGCGAGGCGGGGGCGCACAGCGTAGGAGTGGCGGACGGCGGGCCGGGGCTGCCCGTCCTGGGCTGGAGCAGCGAGGGTGGAGACCTGCGGGTGCCGCACTTTCTTGGACTGCACGCCATGCAGGCCCTGCCGCTGCTGGGGCTGTGGCTCGGTCGCGGTGAGCGGCGCCTGCGCGCCGGCGCTCGGGTGCGGCTGGTGTGGGCCGGAGCGCTCGCCTGGGGCGGCATGTTCGTCGTGTTGACCTGGCAGGCCCTGCGCGGCGAGCCGCTCCTCTCGCCCGGGCCTGCGACGCTCATCGCTCTCGGCGTGCTCGCGGTCGCCAGCCTCCTCGTTGCCGCGACCGCCCTCC
>JBAWAM010000393.1:0-15817 GCA_049589315.1 Myxococcaceae bacterium | reverse complement strand
GCGTGCGGCCGTCGACCAGCTCCATCGCCATGAACAGACGATCACCGACAGCACCGACGTCGTGGACGTGCACCACGTTCGGGTGCGACAAGCGGGCCAGCGCCTGGGCTTCCCGGATGAGCCGCTCTTTTCCACCGGTACTGTGTGATCCCTGCGCGCCGGTCTGGAGCAGCTTGATCGCCACCTTGCGGTTCAGCTCCGGGTCATAGGCGGCGTACACCACCCCCATCCCGCCTTCGCCAACCCGGTCGAGAATGATGTAGCGCCCGAGACTGGAGCCACGCGACAACACGGACTGGTCCGCCGGCGCTCCCGATGAAGAAGTCGGCGGGCCAATTGCAGCCGTCGCCTGCTCGCCGGAGAGCCTGTCGCTACACTTCGCGCACGTCTCCGCGTGCGCCCTCACCTGCGCGGCGCTGCCTGCGGGCAGTCGCCCCTCCGCGCAGCTCTCGAGCGTCGCTTCGTCAGGACAGTTCGCGATCCGCTGCGATTCAGGCATCCGTCTTCCCCAAGGCTGATGCCGGAGTCTCCCTCACATCGGGCGATACGGAAAGGAGCGCGAGCCGAGGGAGCTCATCGATCATTTGCGGAAGCTGTCGGAGAGCGACTCGCGCGGGCTACGCGCCACCATCAGTTGTCCGGAATGAACGCGTAGGCCAGCAGCGAGAAGCCACCGCAGAACACGATGAAACCCAGCACCGGAACAATCAGCGCGCCCGCGGCCGCCCTCCCGAAGGTCGTCCGGTGGAGCTCCCGGTACGCGAACACCCTCGCGACAGCGACCCATACCGGCACAAAGTACAGGCCACACAACGGAATCAACCCGAGGAGCCCTGGCGCCAGGGAGAACGCCGCCCCGCGGAAGGTCACCTCGAAGCTGCTCCTCACGCCGACCAGCTTGAGGACGAAGTGATCGAGCCCTGCAGTCATCAAGGTGCCCACCAGGCCTGCGACGGGCACGAAGGCGAAGACCGCAAGGGACCCGATCATCCCTTCCATCAGCGTAGAGCTCTGTTCCGTTGGGAGCCGGCCCAGGTTGAAAAGAACCGTGGCGCAGTAGAGGACTCCGGTCGTGGACCAGGCGAGGAACGCGGAGAGCGCCGCGTAGAGCATCGCGCCGCCGAAAGACCCCTCTTTTCGCACCCGCGAGAACGTCTGGCCCGGGTGGAACATCACCGCAGTGGTCGTCCGCCACCACGCCCTGAACAACCCCAGCTCTCGAAGCTGATCCCAGGGCAGAAGATCCGTGGGCTTCCGCTCGAAGCAGGCGACGCAGAGCGCGTCTTCACTTCCGCCGAGGTTCACGCAGTCGGCGCAGGTGAAGCTGCCGCAGCGCGCACACGTCGCTACAGCGAGCACGCTCGGATGTTCGGCGCAACACGGCATGTCCGAAGCGATGCTCATTCGACAGCGCCGAGGATACCTGACTCAGGGCGCGCGCCACCTCTCGGCGAAGCGACTCCAGCTCGCGAGCTCCGGATTCTCCCGCCAGAGCTCACGCACCTCCTTTCGGCGCTGGTGCAAGCGCTCCAGAAAGCCTGCTGGCTGGGGTGGCCCGAAGGTCCGAAGAAGCTCGACGACATCGCCCTCGGGCTCGAGCACGTCACGGTCTGCCACGGACGGCAATGGCTCCCGGTTCGCAGCAATCCAGAGGATCTGTTGCCACAGGCTTATCCAGGCGAGGAGCTTGCGCGGCTCGACCGTGCCGTTGTGCAGCCGCACCTCGACCGTGTGGATCTGCTCCAGCGGCCGGATGTTGAAGCTGACGTATCGGGTGTCGTGGGCCTGCGTGAGGCGCCACAGGTCCTCCAGCGCCCGGACTCGCGCGAGCCTGCGCGCCGTGAACACCCGCGACACCGGCTGGCAGAACGGGTTGGGCGCATCGACATCGTACCTGCCCTCCTCGTACGCCACGAGGCGCGAGGGCGCGACGAGCGTTGCCACCGCGGGCTCGAAGAGACGCACCGCGAGCAGCGCACGCTTCACCTCGTCGACGTCCTTCCCGAGCCAGCCCAGGTGGATGTGGGTCCCTGTCCGGTGGTTGAGCCGCAGACCCTGCTCGTCCGCGGCCCTCTCCAGCGCTTCACACGCGAGGGCCAGCTCCGCCAACCCTTCTTCGTTGCGGAGGACGCGGCTGGTCACCTCCCACCCGCAGCTGGCGTCCTTCTCCACGTTCCACAGCCCGTAGTCCTTGCCTCCCTCGATTCCCTGGTAGCCGTCGAAGACGGTGGAGGCGACCTGCCCGGGCAGCACCTCTTCGAGCGCACGTCGCAGGGCCTCCGCGGTCCTGCGCCACTCCGCGTCCGGGAGCTGCTCGTAGCCGTCGCGGGTGAACTCGAACTCCACTCCGAAGCTTTGCCCGTGCCGATACCAGAGCCCCCGCAGCGCCTCCGGGACCTCGTCGCCGTGTTCGAGCCACCTGGGCTCTCCCCTGGGATCGTAGGTCGGTCGTCTCAGACGCGGTCCCCGGGGATGGCGAGTCAGCGCCCCATCGCTGCGCTCTCCCCAGCTGAACCCGCTGAAGTACCGCTTCGGGTTCTGCAGCTGGTCGCCAAACTTCGCGAGGTTGTCGGTGAACTCGACGATGTGGAAGGACGTCTTGCCGCTGGGCTCGTGCAGCCTCGAGGCACGACCCACCATCTGGGAGAAGAGGACGTCGCTCAGGGTCGGCCGGCAGAGGAAGACGGAGCGGGCATCGGGCACGTCGACGCCGGTCGTCAGCTTCGCCACGTTGACGAGGACGCGGACCCTTCCGCGCTCGAACCCCAGCAGCGCCTCCTCCTCGATCCCGGGGCGCAGCTGACTGTGGACGGACATCGCGGGCACACCCGCCTGGTTGAACAGGCGCGCGAGCACATCCGCGTGGTCGATCGTGCAGGCGAAGACGATGGTCTTCCCATGTCGATGCACATCCCAGCTGGACACGATGAGCCGGTTCCTTCGAGCGTTCTGCGCGAGCTCACGCAACGAGTCCGCGGCGAAGTCGGCATGGTCGCTCGCGCGTCGAGGGGCCCACGTCACTCCAGTCCGGATCGGCTCTTCGATGACAGGCCGAGCCAGATGGCCCTCTCGCACCAGGCTCGCGAAGTCCTTGCTGAAGACCGTCCGGAAACGCGAGGACTGCGGCGGTCGAGGCGTCGCGGTGAGCCCGAGCACCGGGATCCGTTCGGCGCGGCACCAGCGGAGCAGGTCCCTTCCGGTCTGGCCGTGCTCACCCCAGTGGCACTCGTCCCAGACGACGATTCCCGGGCGGCCCAGCCGGTGACCTTCTGAGAGTCTGCGACCGAGCGTCTGGAGGGTGCTGTAGACCACCGTCCCGGGCGCGCTTCCGATGGGGAGCGGGTGCAGCGCGGTGCTGTCGCCGCCGAGACGCCGCAATCTGTCGCCGTAGCCCGGGTGCCTGCGCGCCAGGTCGCGCCCCGCCTGCTTCAGCAGTCGCCAATCCTTGCTGACCCACAGCGCCCAGCTGCGCTCATGGCCGAGTCGGGCCACGACGGCGTCGTTGCCGATCCGCGTCTTCCCTCCTCCGGTGGCGACCTGGACGAGGCTGGCCTGGTCCGGGGAGAGGTTCTCGAGCGCCGCCCGCACCGCCTCGTGCTGGTAGGGCCTGGAGGGGCTCGACTCCGCCTGGAACGAGAACTCCGCGGCGAAGCGCCGACGGTACGCGTCCTCGCGGTATCCGGGACCGGACTCGGGCTCGTCGCTTTCACCGACTTCGAGGTGGGCCAGCAGACGCTCGCGGAGGTCATCGACGCTGCCGCGGACAGGGATGGCGCACTCGAGCGCGCGCCCCAGCCTGCCGCAGAGGGTCTTCAGATCGTCCTTCTGGAGGACCTCGAGGATGTCCTCCGCGGTCACGCGCCGGGATCGGGTGAAGCGCTCCCGGACGTCCGCCACCGCTATGCGCGAGTGGACGCTGAGCTCCAGCATGCGAGCCGCATCCAGGAGGGCGTCCCGCGAGAGGCAGTCAACAAGTAGCCGCTTGGACATGCGCGCAGTGACACTCGCACACGCATGTTCAACCGTCGAGGCGCTCGACCTCGGGCTACTGCTTCACGTAGGGAAGCTGGGAGTAGCGCACCAGGGTCATGTCGGCTCCTGCCTTGCACTGGGGCTTCGTGGGGTCCGGGGTGGTGGGGCCGGAGCCGCTGATGTCCTCGATCCGGTAGGCCACCCGGGGCAGCCCGTCCTTCCCGAGGGTGAGCGACGGGTGACTCAGGAACCACGCGGCGACCGTGCAGTTGGGGTACAGGAAGATGTCGTCTGCGGGGATGTCCTGTCCGAAGGCCACCTTGGTGAGGTCCCAGGGCGACTCGGGCCCGGCGCAGTTCTCATCGCAGTGCGCGAGCAGGATGTTGGACTGTGCGGTGTAGACGAAGCGTGGCCGGTCCTGTCCGTCCAGGGCGAGGTCCAGCCCCGCGCCGATGTTCTCGCTCTCGAGCAGGATTGAACCCTGCCAGGAGTTCCCGTCGGTGCAGTTCTGGTCGCAGGCGAAGTAGACGAGGTTCTTCTCCGCATTCTCGTTCTTCCCCAGCACCAGCACGCGGGGCGTACCGGCCTTCGTCAACGCCAGCGAGACCGCCGGGTCGATCATCTGCACGTACGGGTCAGAGAAGGAGTCGTAGAGCGCCACCCCGATCCACGCGTCGCCCGACGTGCACTGGCCGTCGTTGCACTCGAGGTAGGCGGCCATGTCCCGGGTCTGCCCTGTGGTGGCGTCCTCGAGCGAGGCGACGGTCGAAACGCGCGGGTGCCCCTGGGCGCTCAGGCGAAGGGTCGACTCCTGCCAGGTCTCCTCGGCAATCTGCGAGCTCGTCCAGGAGCCGCTGCTGCCGCAGTTCGCGTCGCAGGTCACGTAGAACGTCGCCGGGGGCTTCTGACCGATGCCGGCGAAGGCACGGTAGGTGTGCATGAGGAAGCGGGGCTTCCCGTCGGGCGTCACCGCGAACGCTTCGCCGGTGACCTCGCGGTCGCTGCCGTGCTCGAGCACGACGGAGACGGTCCACGCACCTGGCTGCGTGCAGTCACCAGTGCAGGCTGCGTAGTACACGCGCTGGAAGGTGCTCAGCAGCACGTGCGGTCGATCCGACGCGTCGAGCGCGATCATCGCATTCGCCACCGTGCCTTGCGTCGGCAGCTTCACCGACTTCACCTGCTCCGGGTCGGTGCAGTTGCCGCTGCACGTCGAGTAGAAGGCATCCCCGATCGCGTACGCCGGGTACACCATGTGGAGCTTCCCCTTCGAGTCGGTCTCGATCGTGGGGTTCACCACGTTCCGGACTTCATCTGCAGTCGGCAGGAAGAAGTGGCTCGCCTCGGACGGCGATCCATTTCCTCCTCCTTCTTCACCCCCTGGGCCCGGACAACCCAACAACACCGACAAAGAAATGATGCCCGTGACCGGCAAACCTCGGAATTTCACCGTCTGCTCCTATGCGCTCCCTCTGCGAGGGCACTTTGGAGCGGGCCTCATGCGCGCGTCGTGCCAGCGGTTCGCTCACGCGCGAATCACGGTGGTGCCCTGCGCGTGCCCCTCTGCGATGTGACGCAGCGCCGAGGCCGCCTCGCGCAACGGAAACTGCCGCTCGATGACCGGCTTCAGCTTTCCAGCTTCGACGAGCTCGTTGAGGGCCATCAGGTCCTCCCGACGTACCTTCTGCATGAACGACGTCAGAGTCTGACTCGCGAAGGCGTTCATGAGCGCGACCTTCCCCATCCACACGACCGGACCGATCCAGTCGCCGCCCGGCGACCCGGCAGACGAAACGAAGATCCCCTTCGGCGCGAGGACGCGCCTGCAGTCGGTGAGGGAGCGGTTACCGACCAGGTCGAGCATGACGTCGTGTCGTCGGTCGGAAGCGGCGAAATCCTCCTTCGTGTAGTCGATGACCCGGTCAGCGCCGAGCGAGCGAACCTTCTCGAGATGTCGCGTGCTGCAGACGGCGGTGACCTCCGCGCCCAGGGCCTTCGCGACCTGGATGGCAAAGGTGCCGACCCCGCCCGATGCGCCGTTGATGAGGACCGCCTGCCCCGGCTGGACCCGGCCTACGTCGCGCAGGCCCTGCAGCGCCGTCATTCCCGAGACAGGCATGGCGGCGGCCTCTTCGAAGGAGAGGCTCGCAGGCTTCGGCGCGAGTACGTCGGCGCGCGCGACGACGTACTCCGAGAAGGCGCCGGTCACCTGACCGTAGACCTCGTCGCCGACGCGCAAACCCGTGACGTTCCGTCCGAAGGCTTCGACCGTCCCCGCCATCTGCTGTCCCGGGATGCGCTGGCCGGGACGCCGGAGGCCATACGCGAGGCGCAGCAGCCAGGGCTTTCCCGTGAGGATGTGCACGTCACCCTTGCAGATCCCCGCCGCGTGGACGCGCACCAGGACCTCGTCGTCGCCTGCCTTCGGCCGGTCCACGGTCTCGAACCGGAGGATGTCGGCCGAGCCGTAGCCCGGTTGAACCGTCGCGTGCATCGATTCGACTGCGGCCCTCGACAACGCTGCATCCATGTTCTCTCTCCTTGCCGGGTCATCGCGATCGCGAGACTTACAGCGTAAGTTGACCGGAGGCATGTTCCGCCTTACAGCGTAAGCATGTCAAGGGAGAAGGCCTCCACCCGCAAGGCGCCGGCCCGCCGCGCGCCGCTCAACAGGGACAGAGTTCTGCGCGCCGCCGTCCGTCTCGCCGACAAGGGCGGGCTCGAGTCGGTCTCGATGCGACAGCTCGCCCAGGCGCTCGGTGTCGAGGCGATGTCGCTCTACAACCACGTGGCCGACAAGGAGGATCTCCTCGGCGGCATGGTCGACATCGTCGTCGCCGAGATCGAGCTCCCCGCCATCGGCACGCCCTGGAAGGAGGCCATGCGGAAGCGCGCGATCTCGGCGCACGCGGTATTCCTGGGACACCCCTGGGCGGCCATGCGTGTCGTCTCCGGCTTCAACGCGGGTCCGGCGATGCTGCGGTACATCGACACCACGATCGGCTGCCTCCACGAAGCGGGGTTCTCGTACGAGCAGGCCGACCACGCGCGGAACGCGATCGACAGCCACATCTTCGGTTTCACGCTCCAGGAGCTGAACTTCCCGCTGAAGCGCTCGGAGTACGCCGAGACGGCGGCGGAGCACCTGCCGCAGCTTCCGGCGGAGGAATACCCCTACATGCGGGCTCTCGCCGAGCAGCTCATTCAGGGCCTCTACAATGGCGTGCACGACTTCGAGTTCGGGCTCGACCTGATCCTCGACGGCCTCGAACGACGTCTGGCTCGGAAAAGCGCTCTCGAGCGCTGAGAACGTCGTTGGAGCGTTCGCGCCGCTCCAGTGCGGCGGATACCTGTCTCGCAGGGCGGTCGGTTCTACGAGCCGTGTCGCTCTGAGCGAAGGCGGTACGCAGATTGCTCCGCCAGTCTCCCGCGATTGGGGGGTGGCGGATGCTGGCGAGGGTTGGCTCAGGTGCCTTGATGGGCATCGACGCGGTGGTGGTGGACGTCGAAATCGACATGTCCCTGGGGCTGCCCTACTTCAATGTCGTGGGCCTGCCCGAAGGCGCGGTGAAGGAGAGCAAGGTCCGGGTCATCTCCGCCCTGAAGAACACCGGGTTCGACCTCCCGCAGAAACGCATCACGGTGAACCTCGCGCCGGCGGACATCCGCAAGGAGGGTGCGGCGTTCGACCTGCCCATCGCGCTGGGCGTGCTGGTCGCAGCACGGATGCTGGACGACGATCCCCTCTGCACAATGTTGTTCGGCGGAGAGCTGTCGCTGGACGGCGCAATCAAACCGATTCGGGGCGTGCTCCCCCTGGCCATTGCGGCGCGCGACCATGGATTTCGCGGGGTGATGGTTCCGGCTTCGAACGCGGCGGAGGCCGCGCTCGTCGACAAGATCGACGTCCTTCCGATCCGACATCTGCGTGAAGCCGTCGATCACCTGACCGGCGCGCAGCCCATCGCGCCGCTGCGTCGTGACCGTAACTCGGCGACGGTGGCGTCACAGAGTACCCCCGACCTCGACATTGCCGACGTTCGCGGTCAGCACGACCTGAAGAACGCGTTGGAGATGGCCGCGGCAGGAGGTCACAACATCTTGATGTGCGGTCCACCAGGCTCCGGCAAGACCATGCTGGCGCGCCGCTTGCCGGGGATCCTGCCGTCGATGACCTTCCAGGAGGCGCTCGAGGTCACCAAGATCTACTCGGTGCTCGGCCTGCTTCCGGATGGAACTTGCATGTTCTCGGAGCGCCCCTTCCGCGCGCCGCATCACACCATCTCGGATGCAGGGCTCGTGGGCGGCGGTCCTCTCGGTCGTCCTGGCGAGCTGTCGATGGCACACCGAGGCGTGCTGTTCCTCGACGAGTTCCCCGAGTTCAAGAAGAACGTCATCGAGGTGCTGCGCCAGCCATTGGAGGAGGGCCAGATCCACCTCGCCCGCGCGGCCCACAATCTCACCTTCCCCTGCCAGGTGATGCTGGTCGCTGCGATGAATCCCTGCCCGTGCGGATGGTTCAACGTCGTGAACCGCAGTTGCTCGTGCAAGGAGTCCCGCATCCACGAATACCACCAGCGCGTCAGCGGTCCGCTCATGGACCGGTTCGACGTCAGCATCGAGGTCCGCCCGGTCGACTACGAAAGCGTGCTGAACCTGGGCCCCTCGGACCGGAACACCGCGTGGTATCGCAACCGCATCGAAGCCGCCCGGGAGCGTCAGCGACATCGATTCCAGAGCTCGCCCGGCATTTTCTGCAACGCGCAGATGGGGCCCCGCGAGCTCCGGCGCTACTGCCGGTTGGGACCCGCCGGGCGGAAGAAGATCGAGGAGGCCATCAGCAAGCACGGACTCTCTGCCCGCGCCCACGACCGGATCCTGAAGCTCGCCCGCTCTCGCGCCGACATCGAAGGCCACGAGGAGATCACGGAGACCGACCTCTGCCTGGCGATCGACTCACGAATCCTGGACCGCAAGAGCTGGCTCAGCGGCGGCGTGAACCTGAATGGCCCTCTCGCGAAGAGGTACGGGTTCGGCAAGCCCCTGAACGAAGCCCCGAGCGCCCCATGAGGTCAGGTCTGTGGCTGCATCGCCCTGGCCTCCTCAGGGCGCTCCTGGCGTCCACGCCCGTCGGGTCTCGGCGGCACCGTTTCGGGAACAGGACAAGGCTCCTGGAGTGTCCTGATCTGGCCGGTGATGAGACGAACGCCACGCCGGAAGGTCATGTACGAGTACGCCCAGTCCACCATCACGATCACCTTGTTCCTGAAACCGATGAGGAACATCAGGTGGATGAAGAGCCACGCGATCCAGGCGAAGAAGCCGTGCATCTTCATCCCCTTGAACGCGATGCCCACCGCGGATCCGCGACCGACCACGGAGAACATGCCCCGGTTCCAATACTGGAACGGGAACATCGGTTCGCCTCGGATCTGGTGAAGGATGTTCCGTGCAGCGGCCTTCCCCATCTGCATCGCGGCGGGAGCGACCCCCGGGACCTGCTTGCCCTCGTAGTCGATCACATGCGCCAGGTCGCCAATCACGAACACGTTGTCGTGCCCGGGCAGCGTCAGGTTCTTCGTCACCTTCACCCGGCCGGCGCGGTCCACCTCCGCTCCGAGCTTTCGTCCCAGGGGCGATGCGGCGACGCCCGCGGCCCAGACGATCGTTCGGGCGTTGATCCTCTCGGTGCCGCCCACCTCCACGCCCTGCTCATCGACGTTGGTCACTTTGGCGCCCGTTCGAACCTCGACTCCGGTCTTCTCGAGCGAGCGACGGGCGTGTGCCGACAGGTCCTCCGGATAGGAGGGCAGGACGTTCGGGGCACCCTCCAGAAGAATGATCCGGGCCGAAGTCGGATCGATGCTCTGGAAGTCCTTCGCGAGCGCGTGTCGTGAGATGTCCTGGAACGCGCCCGCCATCTCCACGCCGGTGGCGCCGGCGCCCACGATGACGAAGGTGAGCAGCTCGCGGCGAATCTCGGGATTGGGCTCACGTTCGGCCTTCTCGAAGGCCATCAGGACGCGCTGACGGATGTTGACCGCGTCTTCCAGCGTCTTCAGGCCAGGGGCATGTTCGGCCCACTCGTCCTTCCCGAAGTAGGAGTGCGTCGCCCCGGTCGCGACGATCAGGTAGTCGTACGGCACCTCTCCGTCGCACAGCTTCACGCGCCTCGCCTCGAGGTCCACGTCCTCGACCTCCGAGAGCACGACGCGCTCACCTTTCGGCCCCACGAGTCCCCGGATGGGCGCCGCGATGTCACTGGGGTTCAGCGCGGCAGTGGCCACCTGGTACAGCAGCGGCTGGAAGAGGTGGTGGTTCCGGCGATCGATGATGGTCACGTCGACGGGCGCCTTCTCGAGCGCCCGGGCAGCGTACAGGCCACCGAATCCGCCGCCCAGGATCACCACGTGAGGTCGTGTTTCGCGGTTCATGAGGAGTCCCCATTGAGGTGTGCGGTCGGGGCCCTCCGGATGCACAGCAATCTGGCACCCGGCCATGCAAGCGGCTGACGGAGCCCATAAGGCCTCCTCCCTCAATCCATGGGTGGTCCTCTGGCTCGAGATCCATTAGACAGCGGGCGGATTGGAGCAGGAGCCAGAATGAACCGTGCGGTCACTCGTCCCGGCTGGGCCGAGGCGCTCTACCCGCTGCTGAACGTGGCCCAGGCGCTGTTTCTCGCGTTCTGGTCGGTGTTCTGCATCAGCCTGGCCTTCGTCGCCGGCCTGGTCACCTTTCGCCGCGACCTCCCGCTCTCCATGGCGCGCTGGATGTACTCGCCGCCGCTCGTTGCAGGCACCGGGACCCGACTGCAGGTCGAACCGCTGCCCAGGGTGGACTGGTCGAAGCCATACATCTTCCTGATGAACCACCAGTCGGCGCTGGACATCCCTCTGGCGTTCGCCTGCATCCCCACGAACGTGCGCTTCATCGCGAAGCACTCGCTGAAGTACGTGCCCTTCATCGGCTGGTACATGTGGTTCACCGGGATGATCTTCGTGAACCGCTCGAACCGGTCCGAGGCCGTGCGGAGCCTCCGCGAAGCCGGCGAGCGGATCCGCGCCGGCGCCAGCATCCTCGCCTACCCCGAGGGGACCCGGACCCGCGACGGACGGATCCTGCCATTCAAGAAGGGCCCCTTCATGGTCGCGCTGGCGGCGAAGGTGCCGATCATCCCGGTGGTGGTGGAGGGAAGCGGCGACGTGCTTCCTACCGGTGGGTTCAAGATCCGCGGCGGAACGGTCCGGATCAAGCTGGGCGAGCCGATCGAGACGGCCCACCTTCGCCCGGAGGATCGGGACGAACTGATGCGTCACACGCGGGACGTCATGATCCGCATGCACCGGGAGATCGGCGGCGTCGGGGGTGATGGCGAGGCGATCGCCGAGGCCGGCGTCGAGGGTCACGGCGCGCTGACGGGCTGATCGCGCTCCAGTCTTCTCGCGGTTCGAGAGACATCGCTGCCCCTCCACGTGAGCGGACGGATCTTGTCGCTCGGGACGGCTCCCGTTCCATGTCACGACGAGACCTGCGCGGCATGCGCATTGCTCATCGCCTGCACGTCGCCGGGAATGGTCCCGGTCATGGCGTGAAGGGCGGGAGTGATGAGCAAGCTCGGTGAGAAGCTGAAGGCGGTGGCGTCGGCGGTCGCGGCGATCGAGAAGCAGTTCGGCAAGGGTGCAGTGATGCAGCTCGGAGCCGACGCGTCCGAGCAGAAGGTGTCGGTGTTCCCTTCGGGCTCGGTCGGCCTGGATCGCGCGCTCGGTGTGGGCGGGTATCCCCGCGGCCGGGTGGTGGAGATCTTCGGAAACGAGTCCTCCGGAAAGACGACCCTGACGCTCCACGCGATCGCCCAGATCCAGGCCCAGGGCGGCGTCGCGGCCTTCGTCGACGCAGAGCACGCGCTGGACGTGAACTACGCGCGGAAGCTCGGCGTCCGCGTGGAGGAGCTCCTCGTCGCTCAGCCGGACACCGGCGAGCAGGCGCTGGAGATCACCGAGCATCTGGTCCGGTCGGGGGCAGTGGATCTCATCGTCGTCGACTCGGTGGCCGCGCTCGTCCCGCGTGCGGAGATCGAAGGAGAGATGGGTGACGCGCACATGGGCGTTCAGGCCCGGCTGATGAGCCAGGCGCTGCGCAAGCTCACCGGCGCGGTCAGCCGCTCAGGGACCTGCATCATCTTCATCAACCAGATCCGGATGAAGATCGGCGTGATGTTCGGGAACCCGGAGACCACCACCGGCGGAAACGCGCTCAAGTTCTACTCGTCGGTTCGAATGGAGATCCGACGCACCGGCAACCTCAAGGACGGCGAGAACGTCATCGGGTCGCGCGCACGGGTGAAGGTCGTGAAGAACAAGCTCGCCCCTCCGTTCCAGGAGGCCGAGTTCGACCTGCTCTACGGCAGCGGCATCAGCCGCGCCGGCGAGGTGCTCGATCTCGGATCTCAGCTCGGCTTCATCGAGAAGTCCGGCAGCCACTACAGCGTCCGAGGTGAACGCATTGGCCAGGGCCGCGAGCGCGCTCAGGACTGGCTGCGCGAGCACCCGCGGGAGCTGGAGGAGCTCGCCACCCTCATCACCGCGACGCATCGAGGCTCGGCTCCCCAGCTCGCGCCGGTGGAGGAAGCGGCGTGAACAGGGGGATTCTCGCGGCTGCCGGCATCGCCGTGCTCGTGACAGCCGGCTGTACGACACGCGCCGCCTGGCAGTACGACGAGAGCCATCGCATCGACGAGGCGATGCGGTGCGAGCCGTTTCATCCGAACATGTCGGGCGCGCGCGGGATCGCCGTCTACTCCGCGCCGCCCATGGCAGCTCCATGGCGAGAGGGAGAGGGGTATCAGCTCCGGCGCGAGGAGAGCGGGCGGAAGGCCCGGTTCGGAAAGGTGAAGCCCCGACCGCCGCGGGCGCCTCGGGAGAACCGGGCAGATGCCGCTCAGCGCTGAGAGACGGGCCAGCTCCTTCCGCCGGCGCGCACCACGAGCTGTCCGCCCTCTTCGTCGAGGAACTCACCGACGGCGAACTGTGCGTCCCGGGTGAAGCGTGCCTTCGCACGGCCCTGCTTCACCCGGCAGGAGAGGACGCCCTCTGCATCGAGGGAGAGCGTTGCGGGTTCCAGGAGCTCGGCGGTGCGGTCACTCAGGCGAAGTCCGATTCCGTCCGGCCGCGCGTCCACCGCGACGACGCGGTACGCAGCGTCCTCGACCTCGACGAAGCACCAGTCCGACCCGAACTGCAGCTTGAAGCGGCGATCATCCGTGGGAATGAGGCCCGTGTTGAAGGCCTCGATGATTTTCGGGTGCTCGACGAGCTCGTCGTCGTGCCACCAGCGGCCGTCCCGATCCAGACGGATTCCGCTGTCCTCACGCGTATGCCAGCGCTTTCCAGAGGGAGGGGCGTTCACATCCACACCGTGCGTCCGTGCATTCCAGGTTTCAAGCGATTCGATGCCGGCTCACCAGTTCCGCATCATCTCGGTGTAGCCGCGGAAGGCCACCGCTCCCCAGAAGTTCACCAGCACCCCGAGTGTCGCGGCCGCCATCACCCACCGATTCCGCAGCGACCACCCCCCCAGCGCGAAGAGCACCAGGAGATAGGGCGTGTAGTCGAGGCTGAACCGGAACCCGAACTGCATGTACCCGGTGTTCTGGTAGAAGAGCCCGGGCAGCGCGCAGACCGCGACCGCGAGCCAGGTCGGAATCATCAGGCGCTGCCGCTCCTGCGGAATGAACAGGAAGACGATCAGCGGGAGCGTCAGCAACAGCGACAGCCCGTGCGGGTCGTAGACGAGGCGGAATGGATCGAGCTGGATTCCGGGCAGCTTCAGGAACGCCGCCTCGACATTGCGCATCAGGTAGTGCGGGTGGAACAGCCCCCATTGGTCGATGTCGGGGTTGACGCGGTTGTTGTAGAGGAACCGGTGCCCGAACTCGCCGAAGCTGCCGAAACGCATGAAGTTGAAGGCGGCAGCGAGCACCGCCAGCGGCGCTGCGCCCAGGGCGAACTGGCCGAGCTTCGTGCCAACTTCGCGCCAGCGCTGGGGAAGCGCCTGGAGCTGCGCGAGACGATTCCCGCGCTCAGGGAAGAGCACCTCGGCGACGAAGAAGATGCCGGCGAAGACCAGCGGGGTGCGCGTCAGCGTAGCCATCGAGAAGAACAGGCCGGCCAACAACGGACGCCGCGCGCGCACCGAATTTCGGAGGTACAGCGCGGTGAGTCCGACCCCCATCACCTGGGCGGTGAACCAGACCTCGCCGCGGATCGCGCAGTAGAAGAAGACCGTGCCGAACGCGAGCAGCAACGCAATCGCGATGTTCTCCTTCTCGGTGCGCTTCGATTCGCGCTCCTTCGAGAGGAACCGGAGCGACGCGTAGAAGAGCGCGATCGACAGCGCGCCGAAGATGACCGTGAACGAGGTGTCGTTGAACTGGTACCCGTGCAGCGCCACGAACGGAGCCATGGCCAGGGCGGGGAACGGGGGGAAGCTCACGAACCACTTGTCACCCGGCCGGGTGGGCACTGCGCACCGGACCTTCTCGCCGGCCACTTCGCGGACGCAGGCCCAGTCCTCCAGATTGGGGAGAATCTGGGGATCGAGATCCAACCGTCCATCGAGCCACGCCTGCGCCTGGTACACGAAGTGCGGCGCCGCGCTCTGCCGCAGGAAGCGCTGCGAGCTGAAGAAGGTGAGGACGACGAAGCAGACCGCGAACAGGGCGAGCTCGACCCTGTACGCCTGTCCCCATGTTCGGAGCCCTGCCCACAGCGCGCCCCAGGTGTCGCGGTCGCGCGAGGGCGGCGGGGCTGCGTCCGGCCCGGACGGGTCGCCCGGTTCGGGCGGCATGGGCGCTGAGGCGGGGCTGGAGTTTCCCAGAGGTGTGGAGCTCATGTGGTTCGTCCTTCTGCCGCCAGCAGCCTCCGCCGGAGCGCTTCCAGCGCGTGGAAAGTCGCAAATCGCCTGACCCGCTCGCGGTCGCCCGTGAACACGTGTCGCTCGTGCGTCGTCCCGTCGGGGCCTGCGACCCCGATGTACACCGCCCCCACCGGCTCGCGGGCATCTCCTCCGCCCGGTCCCGCATAGCCGGTGGTCGACAGGCCCCATGCCGACCCTGCGCGCGAGCGAATGCCCTCCGCCATCCCCCTCGCGACCTCGGCGGAGACCACGCCTTCGGCCTGGATTGTCGCGTCGGGCACGCCGAGCCAGTCCGTCTTCAGCCGGGTCTGATACGTCACCGCCGCGCCCGGGAGGCTGTTGCTCGCGCCGGGGACCGAGGTGAGCTCTCGCGCGATCCCGCCGCCGGTGAGGCTCTCGGCCAGCGCGACCGTCTCTCCCCTTCCCTCGAGCAGCTTCAAGACCACCCCGGGCAGGGTCGCGTCGTCGCGCCCGAACAGCTGGGTCCCGAGCGCCGCCACGCACTCAGCCTCCACCGTCGCCAGCGTCCGCTCTGCTGTGTCGAGGTCCGGCCCTCGCGCGCTGAGCTTCAGGTGGTTCTCCGGCGGAACGGTCCGGAAGCCGAACACGACCTCAGGATGCGCCGCCGCAATCCGCGCTACGCGCTGGTCCAGCTGCGACTCGGGGAGCCCAATGGTCTTCAGCAGCCGGACCGCGAAGCGGGCGCGTTCGCCGCGGGCGATGCGCAGGGCCTCGATGCGCGGAAGGACCTCGTCGGACACGAGCGGCCGGTACTCGCCGGGCACCCCCGCGACGACGAAGCAGGTACAGCTCCCGATGCGGACCACCAGCATCGGCGCCGAACCGACGGGGTTCTGGACGACCTCCGCGCCTCCAGGCACGCGCGCCTGGCGTCGATTGTTCGGCGTGAGCTCGAAGCCGCGCAGGGCGT
>JBAWAM010000392.1:0-5381 GCA_049589315.1 Myxococcaceae bacterium | reverse complement strand
GCGAGGGCCTGGTCTTCATGCTCTGGGGCAGCTACGCCCAGGCCAAGGGCCGGGTGATCGACCCGCGCCGACACTGCGTCCTCAGCGCGCCCCATCCGTCGCCGCTGTCAGCGCACCGGGGATTCATTGGCTGTGGGCACTTCTCTGCGGTGAACGCGTACCTGGTTCGTCGCGGACACACACCGATCGATTGGCCGCTGCCGCCGCGCGCCTCGCTGCCGTCCGCCGAGTCGTGATCATCCAACGAGCTCAAGGCCAGATGCCGCGCGATGAGCGGCGCGACGTCGCGGACACCGTTCTCGGGTGATGCATCTCACCCGCCGAAGTGTTGGCGGACGCGTTCGTGCAGCTCTCCGATCACCTTCTATTCGGCCGGGTCCGCAAGGGAGGCGTCCACCGCGTTCGCATCGCGGGCCTGAACGCGACCACTGGCGAGGCGAACGGATCGACGCGCTCATCGATCCCGAGGTCGACATGTACGGGTGGCACGCCCGCCGGGAGCCACTGTTCGTGGTCCGCGAGTTGGAGGAGTACCTCGGCTGCGGCGTGCTCGCGAACGGCTTCTCACGCGTTCGCTGCACCGGATCCGGCGACGAGCTGCAGGTCGCGTTCTCCTGCAAGCGTCGCGGCGTGTGTCCCTCGTGCTGCGCTCGACGCGCCAGCGACGTCGCCGCGCATCTGGTGGACCACGTACTCCCCCGCGCGCCCTACACAGCTCTGCTGGCACGAGGCCTTGTCCTGCTCCAGGCAGTCCCCCTTCCAACTCGGGGGAGGCGGCGCAGGCAGGAGGAGGAACTCGAGCATGTCCTCGGGACGGCCCTCCAGAAGCCACATTCCGCCGACCCGCCCGCGGAGAGCGATCGGGGACTGTCCTTCGAGCGGTTGCACGAGCCGCGGATCCGTCAGCAGATC
Organism: Myxococcaceae bacterium; assembly: GCA_049589315.1. GTDB lineage: Bacteria > Myxococcota > Myxococcia > Myxococcales > Myxococcaceae > JBAWAM01. Next base: position 4,469 of record JBAWAM010000392.1, on the reverse strand, counting down.
CCACAGCGTGCCGTCGGGTCCGAACCGCAGCGCCGCGGACTTCAGTGTACCGAGCGGATCGTCCACCACGGCCATCGCCTTCACGCTGCAGCGGCCAGAGGAGGTTTGTTGAAAGAGCCCCCCCGGAGGTCACCAATCACGACGGTCAGGTTCGTCCGGTCCACGCGCGCGATGGCCAATCCGACGAGGCGACCGAGCCCATCGAGCACCGCGCCGCCGCTCAAGCCGTGGTTGATGCCGGCGTCCACGTGGAGGACTCTCGACAGGCATCCTCTCTCCTCGGTCGCCTCGAACCGGTAGAAGCGGTAAGACGCTCCCGCGTTTCTCGAGCAGAATTGAAGAAGATCGGCGATCGAGGCTGCACCGTAAGACTCCCCTCCCTCCCGAAGGCGCACTCGTGAAGAACCTCAAAGGCAACAAGGGCAAGCTGTCTCCTGCGCAGCGAGACGAGCTGCTCAGCACGCTGAAGAGTCGCTTCGAGAAGCACCCGCACCGCCACAAGGACCTCGAGTGGAAGAAGGTGCAGGAACGGCTCGAGTCGAATGCGGCGAAGCTCTGGTCGCTCAGCGAGATGGAGCGCACCGGCGGCGAGCCGGATGTCATGGGCTACGACAAGAGCTCGGGCGAGTTCGTCTTCATGGACTGTGCCCTGGAGAGTCCCAAAGGACGGAGGAGCGTCTGCTACGACCCCGACGCGCTCGAATCGCGTAAGGAGCACAAGCCCGCAGCCAGCGCGGTGGGGATGGCGAAAGAGATGGGCATCGAGCTCCTGACCGAGGCGCAATATCGCGAGTTACAGAAGCTCCTGGAGTTCGACACGAAGACGTCGAGCTGGGTGCAGACGCCTGCGGAGATCCGAAAGCTCGGCGGCGCGCTCTTCTGCGATCGCCGCTACGAGCAGGTCTTCGTCTACCACAACGGCGCCGAGTCCTATTACGCAGCGAGAGGATTCCGTGGGTCGCTGAGGGTCTGAGTCGCGGCGCTGTTCCAATCCGCACGCAGGTACATCAGCAGTGATCACGCGCGGCGCCGGAGGGCCCAGGGCCACGTTCCACCGTCGTCATAGCAGCGGTGGCTCCTTCTCAGTCCATTGCGCTCCTACCGCAGGCGGCACGAGGCGCTCCAGCTCGCCCTCATTCCAGTGCAGGAACACGATCGACGGGTCTTCGAGCGGAACAGCATCGTCTCGTTCGGCGACCTCGATCATCATTCCAGGAAGCGACTCGCGCGCCGGCATCGGCATCGGAGGCGCGCGCAGGAAGAGCTCGCCCTCGCTCGCCAGCAGTCGCTTGTCCGGCGCCGCGAGCTGCATCTCCAGCGTCGCCCCCACGAGCACGTTGCGATTGGCCAGCCACATCACCGGGAAGCGGCTCTTCCGATTCATGCGACGAAACGCGCGGTCGGTGACGGACTTCTTCGGGCTTCCCCACAACCACCTGGTGGAGATCGGCGTCCAGCTGCGCCTGTAGACTCGCGAGCCACAGGGTCTTGCTAGACGTCGGACCGGCGGCTCGGTATAGGCGGAGCGTGTGGTTGTCTCGACCACACATTCCTACAGCAGTCACCGACTGCCGTTCCCTGGGGGGACCTCCTTGAAAGCACTGAAGACCGCGTTGTGTGTCGCCGCCCTGGCTCAGGCACTCGCCGGATGTGGCGTGGGCGATCTCGAGCAACTCTCGGCCGATGAGCCGGGCGTTTCCATCAGCGAGCAAGATCTCCACGAGAGTTCCTGGAGCCATCAGCCGCTGAACTTCAGCTGCACCGAGTCGGTGTCCAACTCGGTCTCCGCGTCCAGCCGGCGCCACTTCTACAGCTTCCCCGGCGAGGCCTTCCAGACGGTGGATTTCGAGCTGACCGGCAATTGGCCGTCAGGGTTCGGTGCAGTGCTCGTGGTTGCCGACCAGACCGGAAACATCCTGGGAAGCGCGCTCACCTCCCGGCAGCCCACCGTGAGGGTCCAGGTCACCTTCTCCGAAACGGCCAAATATTTCGTGTTCGTCTCGCCGGCCAAATACGCGCGCGTGAACCACACCTATGGGTACCAGCTCACCGCGTCTTGTCAGCAGGTCTCCTGCCAGACTGATCAGGACTGTGGATTCGGCGGACAGTGCGCACTGCCCCAATGCATTCGAGCCCCCTGCAGCACCATCGGGACGTGCGTCGCGCGCGACTTCTGCGCCGAGTACGAGACCTCGGACGGGCGCTTCTACGCGAAGAACTTCACGGCCGGCGACATCAACGCGGCCCAGGCGTGGCTCGCAGCCGATCCTCAGGTCAGCTCCAGCACCTGGGCGTTCGGTACCTGCCTCGACGTGAACCAGGTGGCGTGTGCCACCGGGGCTCCGGTGTGTGGAACGCCCTATACGGCCCAGGCTCCCGCGGACTTCCGCAACGTATGTGAGTTCAAGAAGGCGGTCCGCGCCGAGGCCGGGGCCACTGGGGAGAGCAAGGGCAGGTTTGAGCCGGGCCCCTGCGGCCAGTCCCTGTGTGCCACCGTTCTGGTCCAACCGCAGGAGCCGAGCGGCGCTCCGACGTTCTACGCGAAGAATGTGGCATCGGATGCAGACGCCCAGAGCTGGTTCGGCTTCTTCCCGGCCAACAGCCCCACCACGGTGACGGCCGGGCCCTGCGATCAGGAGTCAGGGTGCATCGAGATCCACGCACCGGTGTGCGGAACCATTCGCTACGACCCGCCGCAGACCTACGCGAACAGCTGCTTCTTCTTCGCTGCGGTGAAGGGCTCCGCCGGCGGAACAGTTGGCTCCGAATCCAAGGGCTTCTACAGCCAGGGCGCCTGCGCCGCGAGTTGCAACTATGACGACCCCGCCCGGAACTACGTCGGTCGAAGCCAGGAGGTGTGCGCCCGGATCCGTTTCGCGTGCGACCCAGGCTGGAGCTACTTCTCCGATGAGTGCGGGTGCGGCTGCACCCGGTAGGTGCGCCGTACGCGATTGCAGAGCTCCGCAACCGCCACCAGCTCTATGGCAAAGAGGCTCAGCCGCTGGGACGGGGAGGATGGTCGCTCGTGGGATGAGCGAGCATCCCTGACGTCCACGCCGGTCTCGACCTGAGCCCCGGTGGCGTTCAGAGCCTCGCTCGAGTGCCGACAGGCCGCGATGACGCGATCGCCGCGCGAGGTGAACTGCTGGACCAGCGCCAAGCCGATGCCGCGGTTCGCGCCGGTGATCAGGGGTGGGGCGCACATCATGCCCGCTCGCGCTCTTTCCAGCCCATCACTTCGCAGGCATCACCTGCGCTGATGTCCGCAGTCCGATCGGGCTGCGCTCCGGTCCGAGGCAACGCAGACTGCTTCCGAACGACGTACCAGGAGGACAGATGGCGACCATGCGCGAGGCAGTGCAGCGCTACTTCGAGGAGAACGGCTTCGGTGCGGACGGCGGCTACGCCTCACCCTGGGTGGACTTCAAGCTCGGGCCCATCCCCTTCCCGCTCCCGAACACTCCGAGCCGCGTTCGCGCCGTGCGCTTCCACGATTTGCACCACGTGCTCACCGGCTACCGCACGGACATCGTGGGCGAGTTCGAGATCTCCGCGTGGGAGATCGCTGCGGGGTGCCGGGACTTCCACGCCGCGTGGGTCCTCAACCTCTCGGGGATTGCCGGCGGCGTGTTTCGCTCGCCGGTGCGGACCTTCAAGGCCTTCGTCCGCGGCAGCTGCGAGCGCACGACCTACGGCTTGGACTACGACGCCCTACTCGACCGCGACGTGGAGGATCTGCGCCGCGAGCTGGGGATCGGCGATGCGGCACATCCCGCCCGGATCGTCGACGTGCTGCGCTTCGTCCTCTCCGCGGTGACCGGCTTGGTGGTGGGGCTGTTGCTGATGGTGGTGCTGCTCTCGCCCGTCACCTTGGTGCTCTGGTGGCGCGGGCGCGCGGCGAAGGGAGCCTCAGTCGTCGCAGGCGGATGATTGGTCCGCTCTCGCTCGCCTGCTCCCCTCGCTGTGGTACCAACGGACTCCACCCCGCGCTGATCAGGAATCCCCTTGCCCCAGACTGCCCGCGGCCCGTTCGAAGTGAAGCTCGCCCCCCAGCAGGACACGGTGGGCGATCCGTCCATCGGGCGCTTGGCGCTGGACAAGGTCTTCCACGGCGACCTGGAGGCCACAAACGAATTGGGCGGACAGCGACGATGGAGCGGAGACGTCGGATGCACCGTCGAGCTTCGGAAGTTCGCGGCTTCGGAGGGCCTTCCGCTGGAGGAAGGCTTGATCGATTGGCCTGTGTACGGGGACGACAACTGCCCGCGCGCGGCGGAGCCGTCGGGTACCGCTTCCTGTTCGCGACAGCCTTCGAAGAAGCGTGACCCTGGGGGACGCGAGCGCGAGGGCCTGGTCTTCATGCTCTGGGGCAGCTACGCCCAGGCCAAGGGCCGGGTGATCGACCCGCGCCGACACTGCGTCCTCAGCGCGCCCCATCCGTCGCCGCTGTCAGCGCACCGGGGATTCAT
>JBAWAM010000391.1:0-9613 GCA_049589315.1 Myxococcaceae bacterium | reverse complement strand
CGGTCCCGGTGATGCAACTGGTGGAGATCATCCGCGGCGCGGCGACCTCCGACGAGACCTACGCAACCACGAAGGCGCTCGCGGAGAAGATGGGGAAGACGACGGTGGTCTCGAAGGACTACCCCGGCTTCATCGTGAACCGCATCCTCATCCCGATGCTCAACGAGGCCTGCTTCGCGCTGATGGAGGGCGTGGCCACGGTGGAGGACATCGACACAGCGATGAAGCTGGGCACGAACCAGCCAATGGGCCCACTCACCCTCGCCGACTTCATCGGACTTGATACGTGCCTGTACATCGCCGAGGTCCTTCACAAGGGACTGGGCGATCCGAAGTACCGTCCGTGCCCGCTGCTGCGCCAGTACGTCGAGGCCGGGTGGCTCGGCAAGAAGTCCGGTCGCGGGTTCTACAAGTACTAATCCAGGCTCCGGAGCACGCCAGACATGCTGACCTACGAGAACATCAAGGTGGAGATCGAGGAGACGCACGCGATCCTCACGATCGATCGTCCGAAGGCGCTCAACGCGCTGAACACGAAGACGTTCCTCGAGATGGAGCACGCGCTCGACCAGCTCGCCAGCCAGAAGGGCATTCGCGCGCTGATCATCACCGGCGGCGGCGAGAAGGCCTTCGTCGCGGGTGCGGACATCAGCGAGATGGCGGAGCTCGCCGCCGAGGGCGGACGGCGTTTCGCCGAGCTGGGGCACCGGATCATGGCGACGCTCGAGGCGCTGCCGTTCCCGACGATCGCGGCGGTGAACGGGTTCGCGCTCGGCGGAGGGCTGGAGCTGGCGTTGGCGTGTGACTTCATCTACGCCTCGGAGAAGGCGCAGCTCGGGCTCCCTGAGACGGGCCTGGGCGTGATCCCCGGCTTTGGCGGGACCCAGCGGCTGACGCGGCTGGTGGGGAAGGCGCGGGCGAAGGAGATGCTGTTCACCGCCGCCCGCATCGACGCGGCGAAGGCGAAGGAGTACGGGCTGGTGCTGGAGGTGCTCCCCGCGGACCAACTGCAGACGCACTGCCGCGACGTCGCCCAGAAGATCGCCCGGAATGGCCCCTTGGCGGTCGCCGAGGCCAAGCGCATCGTGGAGTGGGGTGCGGATCAGGATCTCCGGGCGGCCAACGCGCTCGAGCAACAGGCCTTCGGTCTGATGTTCGGCACCGAGGACCAGAAGGAAGGCATGAAGGCTTTCATCGAGAAGAGGAAGCCGAACTTCAGGGGCGCGTAGGCGAACCCGAGTGCTGGCCAGGCAGGCGCTTCGCGGTCGACAATCCGCGCGGGCTGGCCTGGAATGGGCCGGCTGGATGCAACCGAGGACGACATGAATTTCGAGCTCACCGACACCCATCGAGAAATCCAGCGGATGTGCCGCGAATTTGCGGCGAACGAGCTGATCCCCAACGCCCGCAAGTGGGACGAGCACCACGAGTTCCCCCGTGACGCGGTGAGGAAGCTCGCAGAGCTCTCGCTGCTGGCGGTGGCGGTTCCGGAGACGTACGGCGGCGCCGGCCTGGACAACCTCTCCTACGCCATCGCGATGGAGGAGATCAGCCGCGGCTGCGCCTCCACCGGCGTGATCATGAGCGTGAACAATTCGCTCTATTGCGACCCCGTGTCGAAGTTCGGCACCGAGGAGCAGAAGCGCGAGTTCCTCGTTCCCTTTGCCCGGGGGGAGAAGCTGGGCTGCTTCGGGCTCACCGAGCCGGAGGCCGGCTCCGACGCCGCCGCCCAGAAGACCGTCGCAGTCCGCAAGGGCGACGAGTACATCATCAACGGGTCGAAGAACTGGATCACCAACGGACCGGTGGCGGACGCGATCGTCCTGTTCACCATCACGGACAGGTCGAAGGGCAACAAGGGCATCACCGCGTTCCTCGTGCCCACCGACACGCCAGGATTCCTCCGGGCCGCGCCGGACAAGAAGATGGGCATCAGCGCGGCGCACTCGTGCTCGATGTTCTTCGAGGAGATGAAGGTTTCGGCGAAGAACATGTTGGGCAAGGAGGGCGACGGCTTCAAGGTCGCCATGCACACGCTGGACGGCGGCCGCATCGGGATCGCCTCTCAGGCGCTGGGCATTGCGCGCGCGGCGTACGAAGAGGCGCTGGCGTACTCGGGTGAGCGGAAGACGTTTGGCAAGCCCATCCGCGAGCACCAGGCGATCCAGTTCATGCTCTCCGACATGGCCACCGAAATCGACGCGGCGCGGATGCTCGTGCACCAGGCCGCGCTGCTCAAGGACAAGGGCGCGCGCCACTCGATGGAGAGCGCCATGGCCAAGCTGTACGCCTCCGAGATGGCCAGCCGCGTGGCGAACAAGGGCCTTCAGATCTTCGGCGGGCAGGGCTACAGCAAGGAGTTCGACGCCGAGCGCCACGTCCGTGACGCCCGCATCACCGAAATCTACGAGGGCACGAGCGAGATTCAGCGCATCGTGATCTCCGCAAACCTGCTCAAGGACTGATCGAGATGAAGGCCTTCCTTTTCGCGCTGGTGACCCTGCTGACCGTTCCGGCCTTCGCCCAGAGCGAGGCGCAGGACGCGGGAACCGAACAGCCCGGGCCGGACGTGGAGAAGCTCCCGTTCACGCCCGACTCCATCCGGATGGTGGTCGAGTATCACCAGCCGAAGATCCAGGCCTGTTACGAAGAGCGCCTCGCGGACAAGGAGAAGGTCTTCGAAGGCCGGATCATGACCTCCTTCACCATCACCCAGGAGGGACTGGTGAAGAGCCCGAAGGTGCTCCGGAAGGGGAGCACCATTCACGATCCCCGGCTGAACGACTGCGTGGTCGCCGTGCTCGCGGCGATGGAGTTCCCGAAGCCCAAGAAGCCGCAGCCGATCGAGTACCCGTTCAACCTCAAGGCCATCAAGTAACCCCCGGTCCCTGTCCAGCCCCCTTCGCGCGCGCACGACCGGCTGCGCGCTTCGGGGGCGCGGACGCAAGGAGAGGGGAGAGGGATCGACCACGTGGATCTGGATCTCACTGAAACCCAGAAGCTCATCCGCGACACAGCGCGCAGCTATGCCCGCGAGCGCGTGGCCCCAGGCGCGCGCGAGCGGGATCGCAACGAGACATTTCCCGCCGATCTCTACAAGGAGATGGGGCAGCTCGGGCTGCTGGGCGTGAACATCCCCGCGTCGCTCGGCGGGGCCGAAGCCGGCGTCGTGTCCTACTCGCTGTCGATCATGGAGATCGCCGCAGCGTGCGCCGCGACCTCGGTGGGCATGGCCGTGACGAACATGTGCGCCGAGCTGATCAACCAGTTCGGCACCGACGCCCAGCGCCAGAAGTACGTGACGCGCCTGGTATCGGGCGAGGCGATCGCTGGCGCCTTCGGGCTCTCCGAGCCGCACGCCGGATCCGATGCCGGCGCCCTGCGCACCACCGCCGTCCGCAAGGGCGACAAGTGGGTGATCAACGGCTCCAAGCAGTGGATCACCTCAGGGGCGTATGCCGGGGTGATGGTGGTGTGGGCGCGGACCTCGGGCACCGGAAACAAGGGCTTGTCCTGCTTCATCGTCGAAGGCGGAACCCCCGGGCTGATCGTGGGCAAGCCCGAAGACAAGATGGGCCTGCGCGCTTCGAACACCGTCCCGCTCACGTTCGAGAACCTCGAAGTCCCGGCGGAGAACCTGCTCGCGAAGGAAGGGGACGGTTTCAAGCTGGCCATGACCGCGCTCGACGGCGGTCGGATCGGAATCGCCAGCCAGGCTTGTGGCGTCGCGCGCGCCGCGCTCGAGGCCTCGATCCAGTACGCGAAGGATCGCAAGGCCTTCGGTCAGCCGATCGGCGACTTCCAGGCGCTGCGCTGGTTCATCGCGAACATGAAGACCGAGCTCGCGGCGGCCGAGCTGCTGACCCTTCGCGCAGCTGTCCTCAAGGAGCAGAAGAAGCCGTTCACGCGCGAGGCGTCGATGGCCAAGCTCTACGCCTCGGAGATGGCCCAGCGCGCCTGCGACAAGGCGGTGCAGATCCACGGCGGATACGGCTACATCGACGAGTTCCCGGTGGAGCGCTACCTCCGCGATGCCCGCGTGCAGACGATCTACGAGGGGACGAGCGAGATTCAGCGGTTCGTGATCGCCCGAGAGATCTTCAAGACCGCCGCCTGATCTGCGGGAAGGTGCCGCTCCCAACACGCCCACCGCCCCCGGGTCGGGGTAGCGCCTCCAGCTCGCTCGCGCGTCTGCCCCGGGAGCGCTTCTGTGCGCAGGTTCACCCGGTCGCACAGAGAACCAGGAGGAAGCGTTGGACCGCGTCGCGGCGTGGGTGGTGGGGGTGGTCGACTCGCTCGGCTACATCGGGCTGGTCCTGCTCCTGGCCCTCGAGAACGTGTTCCCGCCGCTCCCGTCGGAGCTGATCCTCCCGCTCGCTGGATTCCTGACCGGTCGGGGCGAGATGTCCTTCCTCGGCGCCGTGTTCGCGTCCACGACCGGGGCGCTCGTCGGCGCGCTCGTGCTCTATGCGCTCGGGCGGCTCGTGGGCGAGGGGCGCATCCGCCGGTTCGTGGTGGCGCGCGGGCGGTGGTTCATGTTCGAGGAGGAGGACCTGGATCGCGCCAGCGCGTTCTTCGCGCGCTACGGATCGATGGCGGTCTTCTTCGGCCGGCTGGTGCCGGTCGTTCGCAGCGTCATCTCCATTCCCGCCGGTGTCCGACGGATGAGGCTCCCCACGTTCTGCCTCTTCACGGCCCTGGGGAGCTTCGTATGGAACACGGCGCTGATTGGGCTGGGTTGGATCCTCGGTGACCGGTGGGAGTCCGTGCGGCACTATGTCCGGTACCTCGAATGGCTCGTGATGGCGGCGATCCTGCTCGGGCTGGTCTGGTTCATGGTGAAGCGGTCCGCGCGGCGTCGCCGCGTGGCCAGAGGATGATTGTCATGCTCGACCCGAAGGGCGCGGTCCGCGAATTGAAGGCAACGGATCCGGTCCTGGCGCGCCTGATCGACGAGGTCGGCCCCTGCAGGCTCGAGCCGACGCAGTGGTCTCCATTCCAGGCGCTGACGCGCTCCATCGTCTATCAGCAGCTCAGCGGAAAGGCGGCGGCGACGATCCTCAAGCGCGTCGTGGCGCTGTTCCCGGAACGCGAGTTCCCCACGCCGGAGGATCTCCTCGAGGTGTCCGAGGAGCGTCTGCGCGGAGCGGGCCTGTCCCAGAACAAGTTCCGGGCCCTGCGGGACCTCGCTGAGAAGACGTTGGGCGGCCTCGTCCCCTCGCGCGAGGACATGGGGGCCATGAGCGACGAGGAGATCATCGAGCGCTGCGTGGCGGTGCGCGGCGTGGGCCGCTGGACCGTCGAGATGCTCCTGATGTTCCACCTGGGGCGGCCGGACGTGCTGCCGCTCGACGACCTCGGGATCCGCAAGGGCGCCGCGCTGGTCTACCGCATGCGGAAGCTGCCCGATGCGCGGCGGCTCGCCCGGACGGGCGCGCCCTGGAGACCGCATCGCACCGTGGCGAGCTGGTATCTGTGGCGCGCCCTGGAGTTGCCCGAAGACGCGGTCGCTCGCATCCGGGCGCGGTGAGCGGGATCAGGTCCGGTCGAGCACGCCCGCGCGGTAGTCCGCGATGGCCTGGCGGATCTCCTGCTCCGTGTTCATCACGAACGGGCCCCGCTGGACGATCGGCTCGCGGAGGGGACGCGCCGCAGCCAGGAGGATTTCGCTCCGCTGGTTCGTCGCCCTCACGCGGGCGCGGTTCCCGGGGCTGAGCACCGCCAGCGCGCCTTCGCCGACCGTCTGCGTCCCATTCTCCGGTCCCACCTCGACCGAGCCGCTGGCGACGAACACGAACGCGGCGTGTCCCGCCGGCGTCTCGAGCTCGAAGGGCTGATCGTCCTCGAGGAACGCAGTCAGGAGGAGCGGCTGGGTCGACCGGTCGGGCACGGGGCCCACCAGCCCGTTCACCTCTCCGGTGATCACCCGGATGCGGCTCCCGGCGCGGTTCAGACTGCCCTCCGCGATCACCGAGGGCGTGAGATCGTGGTACGCCTGCTGGCTCATCTTCTCCTTCGCGGGGAGGTTGAGCCACAGCTGCATCCCGGACATCAGCCCGCCGACCTGCGGCTCCGGCATCTCCGAGTGGATGATGCCTCGGCCCGCGGTCATCCACTGGGCGCCGCCGCCGACGATCAGCCCCTGGTTGCCCACGCTGTCGCGGTGACGCATCTGCCCGGAGAGCATCACGGTGATCGTCTCGAAGCCGCGGTGCGGGTGGTTCGGGAAGCCTCGGATGTAGTCATCGGGGTTCGAGGAATGGAACCGATCCAGCATCAGGAACGGGTCCAGATTCCGCAGCGCCGGTTGGCCGAGCACTTTCCTGAGCCGGACGCCCGCACCGTCCATCGACGGGAGACCGCCGACGACCTGCTGCACCTTGCGCTGTGCGGTCGAGACGTAGGTGGGGGCACGGGAAGCATTCGATTTGCACCCCAGGATGCTGGAGGCGACGAGGAGCCCGGAACCAGCGAGGAGCGTGCGGCGGCTGGTGAACGACATGGGCCGGAGGGTAACGCGGCCGGCTGAACTCGTGCGCGGTCAAATCCTGCGTGCCCGCCCACCGGGCGAGCGTGCGTCACTCAGAGGCCCGGCAGCGACGGCGACCGCCGCGGCCATTCCGACCCCCACGCCGGCCATGCCGATCACAGCCTCCAGCGCAATGCCCAGGGACAGCCCGGCGATCGCCGCCAGCGACAGCGCCACCATCCAGCGATCCGGGGTCATACGGTCGCCGCCCAGAGGCCGCGGAGATCGTCCGGAAGCTGGCTCGCCACGTCCTCCACCTCGCCCTCCGACAGCCAGTCGCGCACCGTCTCGAAGACCGCGTGGGTGAGGTGTTCGGCCTCCTCGGCCTCGACCCCGAGCTCACTCGCCACCATGTCCAGGAACTCGTCGCGGCCAAACCTCTTTGCGGGCGTGCCCTGGTGAATCGGGCACCGCTGGAGCAGCTCGCGGAGGCGGAGGGGAAGCTGGGCTTCCATGTCCTCGGCCTCTCCTCCCGCGAGGTGCTGCTCGAGCGCGCACATCACCGACACCGCGGCGTTCTCTGCCAGCTGCCGGGTCAGCCCACCTCGCGCCTGCAGCAATTTGAGGAAGTGCACCCAGGTCTGCTCGCGCCGGGCCCCTGTCTCGATGCCGCCGGCCTGTCCACCTGCTCTCCGTTGTTCACTCATTGGGGGGCGCCTCCGTGCGGCAACGCTGCGCACGACCGGCGTAACCGTCATGGAGTGGGAAGAGCGGCCGAAGCCCCCGGCCTGTCTGCCCTGCGACCGAGCCGAACCGGGTGTCCGCGCATGTCGGAGGGATGCGTTACCGTTCCGTGTGGCGTTCGCTCAAGAGAGCTCTGCCTTGACGCGGCAGGGTGAACGCGCCTAGGTTGCGCGCCCTCCTGCTCTAAAGTGGGAGGAACATGTTGCCGGAGCTCCGTCAATCCCCGCGGAGATGGCCGGCCGACTCATTCCCAGGGGCGCAGCAGCGGTACCAAAGGCATCAACCACATGCAGCAGAACGTGAACGAGCAGGTCGGGTTTCAGGGTGGCGAGGAAGACTTCGCCACGATGTTCGAAGCGTCCCTCAGGGAGCGCGGCGGCGAAGGCATCGTCCGAGAAGGCGAAGTCGTCAAGGGCACCGTTGTCCAGGTGACCAAGGACTACGTCGTCGTCGACGTCGGCTACAAGTCGGAGGGACAGATCCCGCTCTCCGAGTTCACCAGTCCCCGCGGCGAGGTCTCCGTCAAGGACGGCGACACGGTCGAGGTCCTCCTCGAGAGCCGTGAGAACGATACCGGCATGGTCGTCCTCTCCAAGGAGAAGGCCGACAAGATGCGGATCTGGGACGAGATCAGCGCCGCCTGCGAGCGCGACGAGATCGTCAAGGGCACCATCGTGGGTCGCGTCAAGGGCGGCCTCTCCGTGGACATCGGCGTGAAGGCCTTCCTCCCTGGCTCCCAGGTCGACATCCGCCCCGTGCGGAACCTCGACCAGTACATCGCCAAGGAGTTCGAGTTCAAGGTCATCAAGTTCAACAAGAAGCGCGGCAACATCGTGCTTTCGCGCCGGGTCCTCCTCGAGAAGCAGCGCGAGGAGATGAAGAAGGAGACCCTGAAGAACCTGAAGGAAGGCGCGATCATGAAGGGTGTGGTGAAGAACCTCACCGACTACGGCGCCTTCATCGACCTCGGCGGCATCGACGGCCTGCTCCACATCACGGACATGTCGTGGGGCCGCGTCGGTCACCCGTCGGAGATGTTCAACGTGGGTGACGAGGTTCGCGTCGTCGTCCTCAAGTTCGACCCCGCCCAGGAGCGCGTCAGCCTCGGTCTCAAGCAGATCCAGGAGGATCCGTGGCACCGCGCCGACGAGAAGTACCCGGTCGGCACGCGGATCAAGGGCAAGGTGGTCAGCCTCACCGACTACGGCGCCTTCATCGAGATCGAGCAGGGCGTCGAGGGCCTGGTGCACGTGTCCGAGATGTCCTGGACCAAGCGCCTCAAGCACCCGTCGAAGATGCTGGAGGTCGGCCAGGAGGTCGAGGCGGTCGTTCTCGACATCGATCCGAAGGCCAAGCGCATCGCGCTCGGCATGAAGCAGATCGAGCAGAACCCCTGGACGCTGCTCGAGGACAAGTACCCGATCGGCTCCGTCATCAAGGGCCAGGTCCGCAACGTCACCGACTTCGGCATCTTCGTCGGCGTCGAAGAGGGCGTGGACGGTCTGGTGCACGTGTCCGACATCAGCTGGACCCAGCGCATCAAGCACCCGGGCGACCTGTTCAAGAAGGGCGACGAGGTCGAGGCGGTCGTTCTCAACATCGACGTGGAGAACGAGCGGTTCAGCCTCGGCATCAAGCAGGCCTCGCCGGATCCCTGGGACACGCTCTCCGAGCGCACCCCGGTGGGCAGCCGCGTGCACGGCAAGGTGACCAAGGTGACCGACTTCGGCGCCTTCGTCGAGATCGAGCCGGGCATCGAGGGTCTGGTCCACGTGTCCGAGCTGAAGGACGAGCGCGTGGAGAACCCGCGTGACGTCGTCAGCGACGGCCAGGAAGTCGACGTGAAGATCATCGACATCAACACGCAGGACCGGAAGGTCGCGCTGTCGATGAAGGCGCTCCTGCACGAGGGCGAGGACTACCGCGAGTACCTCCGCCAGCAGCAGGAGGGCGGTCGCGCCCGCCTCGGCGACCTGATGAAGGACAAGTTCCGCCGGTAATCGCTGGCAGAACCTGATTCAGCACGACGGCCGGATCCTGCGAAGGGTCCGGCCGTTCGTGTTTCGTGCAATGGGTCCGTCGGGCGCGGTGCGAGCGTCAGCACCGAGCCGTAGAGTTCTCCCATGGCCGACAGGGAGCCCAAAACCAAGACCCCCGGAACCTACGCCGACATCGAGGCCCTACCGCCGGGTTGGGTCGGAGAGATCCTCGACGGGACCTTCTACGGGCATCCACGGCCCGCGACAGGGCACTCCCGTGTGGAGACGACGCATGCCGGAGGGGAAGACATCCAGGTCCAGCCGTTCGATGCCGTGCCGCTGGAGATGGGGCTGCTCTGGTTGGACCCGCACTAGGACACAGTGCGTCGAAACCGGTGTCGCCACGACACGCCGCCTGCCC
>JBAWAM010000390.1:0-7134 GCA_049589315.1 Myxococcaceae bacterium | reverse complement strand
CTGCGCGACCTCTCGGCGCGCCGCGTTCTTCGCCGTACGCGGCTCGACCACGCGGTGTTCCGCGCTCCTCGCCGGACCCTCCGCGTCGTCCACCCTCACCCCCAGCTGCTCTCCCTGTCGAGGGAGTGGGGGGGCGGCCAATCGTGGACCGACGCGGACGCGACTCGCCCCCAGTACTGCGCGCGGGGAGCGGGGCGGCCTCGAACTCCTCCTCGCCCGTCCCGGGGGCGCCGTGGCCATGCCGTCGCGGTGGCAGGGACAGGGTCTCCTTCGGTTGGACTTCGCCACGGGTGACGGCACGCACGCGCTCGACCTCCTCGGGCTTCAGAGCTCGGGTCTCTCCGGGCCTCAGGCCCTGCACGGAGATCCCTCCCTGCGCCGGTCGGTACAGGCGCACCACGGGGTGACCCACCGCCGCGCACAGGCGCTTGATCAGGTGCGGCCGGCCTTCTTTCACCACGATCCGGATCCAGGTGTTCTTCTCCGCGGCCTCGAACACGTCGGCCTCGGCCGCCTCGGCCATCCCGTCCTCGAGCCGAACGCCGTCGATCATCCGCTGCAGCGTCTCCGGCGTCGGCGATCCCTTCACCTTCGCCAGGTACGTCCGGGGAACCTGGAACTTCGGATGGGTCAGCGCATGCGCCAGTTCGCCATCGTCGGTCATGATCAGCGCGCCTTCGGCGTCGAAGTCCAGTCTCCCGACCGGGAACACGCGAACGCCCACGTCGCGGACGTAGTCGGCCACGGTGGGGCGTCCCTGCGGATCCTCCATGGTGGTGACCACCCCGACCGGCTTGTAGAGCAACAGGTGGGTCTTCTCCTCGGGCACTTCGACGAGAGAGCCATCGACGGCGACCAGGTCCTTGCCCGGCTCCACCTTCGTTCCGAGCTCGCGTACGACGGCGTTGTTCACGGTCACGCGGCCCTGGGTGATGAGCTCTTCTGCGTGACGGCGCGAGGCAACCCCTGCGCTCGCGAGGAATTTCTGAAGGCGTTCCGACATGCGCGGCCCTTTAGTCGAGGTGGCTGGGCGCGTACAGGACTATGCGATCGCGCCCTCCCATTCAGGTGAACCGCGGGGGTGAGCGCGGGGATCAGGACCCGCAACGCCTGGCGGGTGACCGAGGCGGCAAGCGGGCCAACGCAACCGGAGTTCCTATTGCGGCTTGTCCTCGCCCGCGGCAGGAGCGGGAGTAGGCGCGGTTGCGGCGACCGGCGCGGCACCGTCCACGTCCTCGTCGGGGTCGGGCTGCGCAGGTCGCGTCTCGAAGAGCATCGCCGCCTGCTTCGTCGTGACGTCCGCGGCAGAGATCGCCTCTTCGAGCAGCTCCAGCGCGGCCTCGGAGTCCTTCGCGCTCTCGTCCAGGCGCTTCTGGAACTCGGGTTCCGCCAACTCGGCGATCGTCCCCTCCGCGCCCTTCTTCGGCCCGGTCTCGCGCTCGACGATCTCCTGGTGCTCCTCTGTGAGCTCCTGGAACTCCCTCAGGGTCGGCAGCGCAGCGAGGTCCTTGAGGGCGAAGAACTCGAGGAACTCGCGGGTGGTGCCGTACAGGATGGGCCGGCCCACCTCCTCGCGCTTCCCGAGGATCTTGATCAGCTTGCGATCGAGCAGCGCCTTGATCACCGCACCGCAGTCGACGCCGCGGATGTCCTCGACCTCCGGACGGGTGACCGGCTGCCGGTACGCGATGATCGCCAACGTCTCCACGGCGGCGCGGGTCAGCCGCTGCGGCTTCACCCGCAGGAAGCGTCGGACGTACTCGGCCGAGGACGGATCGGTGCGGAACTGCCATCCACCCGAGACGTCGTGGAGGACGATCCCGGAGATGCCCTCACGGTGCTGACCGGAGAGCTTGTTCAGCGCCTCTTCGATCAGCGGCTTCTCGATGCCGGTCGCCTCGAACAGCTCCTGCACCGTCAGCGGGCGATCCGCGACGAACAGCACGCTCTCCAGCACCGTGCGCATGCGCTCGGGCGAGAGGCGCCTGCTCTTCTGGAGCAGCTTCTCGAACGAAGATTCGAGATCCGGCGAGCGCTCGTCGATCTCCGCCGCGTCGATCTCGTCGAGCTCCGCGTCTCCGATCGGCCCGGCCGTGACGTTCTCGATCTCCTCGGGAGAGAACGGCACGCCCACCGGGGCTCCGCTCAGCTCGTTGTCCTGCGACTCGTCCGGCCGCGTCTCTTCACCCGTACTCATCCTCGTCGACCTCCGGCGGCTTCATGTTCTCGAGGGCGTCACCCTTCGGTGAGAGGAGGATCTCCTCGGCGCCCTCTTCCTGGTACACCCGGATGAGCTTGAGCTTCACCATCTCGAGCATGGCCAGGAACGTGATGATGATCTGGGTCCGGGTGCGCGCCCCCTCGAACAGCGAGAAGAACTTGAGCTGGGGCTCGTCCCGGAGGCGTGCGGCGATCCGCTGGATCGCCTCGGACAGGCTCACCTTCTCGCGCACGACCTCGTGCTGGAACTTCGGCGCCGCCTCCTTCACCACGCGGTCGAGCGCCTCGATCAGCTTGTAGACCGAGATCTCGACGAGCCCGACCTCTTCGTCCGGGATCGGGACCTTCTCCACCGGGACGTTCCGCGTGAACACGTCCCGCCCGAGGATGTCCTGACGGCCCAGCGTCTCCGCGGCTTCCTTGTACTTCTGGTACTCCAGCAGCCGCCGAACGAGCTCCGCGCGTGGATCGTTCTGCTCCTCGATCACCTCGGCCACATCGGACAAGGGCTGCTCCTGGCGCGGGAGCAGGAGCCGGCTCTTGATGTGCGCCAGGGTGGACGCCATCACCAGGAACTCACCCGCGATGTCGAGATCCAGCGCCCGCATCCGATCGATGGACTCGACGTACTTCTGCGTGATGAGGGCGATGGGGATGTCGAAGATGTCGAGCTTGTGCTCCTTGATGAGATGCAGGAGCAGGTCGAGCGGGCCCTCGAAGTTCGGCAGCGCGATGCGGAACGCATCCCCCGGGGTCAGGGACGCCCCGGCCTGGTCGAGGCCGACCGACGCGGGATCGCTTCCCGTGGCCTCTCCGCCGGAGATCTGACCGCCTTCGCTCACCTGGCTCCCTGTCTCTCCCCGATACGCGGGTGGGCGATGCACACAGGGCCGATTTACCGGCCCCGGACGCGATTCAACAGCCGACTAAGTACCAATGGAGAACAGGGAAAATCAATGAGATGACGGGGCTTTCCGTGGGCGACCGGGCGTGCGCAGAGGCCGATTTACCGGCCTGGGACGTGCTACAGGTCTGGACAATCCTGAAGTCGTTCAGCGAGCCCACAGCGCCGACAGGTCGAACTCGATCGCCTCGAACGGCTCTGTGCGCACATGTCCGTCTGTGTGGGCACCCAGGAGCCCCCAGCGGCCGGCCGCATCCAGACGGTAGCCTTCGAGCGTCTTCACCACAGGGTCGACCAGCCAGGCATGCCTCGCCGGGTTCTACTCCGGCAAGCGCGCGACCTGCCGGCCTGCCTCCCCGCCTGCCGGTCTACAACAGCCCCACCGCCTCGCGGACCCGCTTCAGGATCGGCTCCGAGATCGCCGCAGCGCGTTCGGCGCCCTCTTTGAGAATCCGCTCGATCTCGCCGGGATCCTTCAACAGCTCCTCGCGGCGCTTCCGCGGCTCGTCGAAGCGGGCGTGGAAGTACTCGAGCAGCTTCTTCTTGAAGTCGCCGTAGCCCTTCCCGCCGGCCCTCCAGCTCTCGTCGAGCGCAGGCCATTCGGAGGCAGGGGCCATCAGCTTGAGGAGATCGTACAGCGGCGCGTCCACCGTGGGCTTGGGGGCCTCGACCGGCGTTGAGTCGGTCTTGATCCCCATGATGCGCTTCTTGACCTCCTTCTCGTCACCGAACATCTCGATGGTGTTGCCGTAGGACTTGGACATCTTCTGCCCGTCCGTCCCGGGGACCACCGCGGTCTCGTCCCGCACCCGCACCGAGGGGAGCTTGAGGATTCCGGGGGAGTGTCCCTTCTCCTTCCCTTCCGGGTCCGCAGGGTCATAGCCGGGCACGTAGGCCACGTTGAACTTGGTCGCCCAGTCGCGCGCGAACTCGAGGTGCTGCACCTGGTCCTTGCCCACGGGCACCACGTCGGCCCCGCAGAAGAGGATGTCGGCGGCCATCAGCACCGGGTAGGCGAACAGCCCGAAGTCGGGGCTGAACCCCTTGGCGAGCTTGTCCTTGTAGCTGTGGGCGCGCTCGAGGTTCGAGATCGGCACCAGCGTCCCGAGGACCCAGTACAGCTCGAGCACCTCGGGCACGTCGCTCTGGCGATAGACGATGGCCTTCTTCGGATCGAGCCCCAGAGAGAGGAACGCGAGCGCGGTCTCCTTCGTGAGCTCCCGCGCGAGTTTGCCGTCTCGGACGGTGGTGAGCGCGTGGAGGTTCGCGATGAAGTAGAGCGCCTCGCCCTCGTCCTGGAGCTGGATGAACTGGTGGATCGCCCCGAAGTAGTTGCCGAGGTGGAGTCGCCCGGACGACTGGATGCCGGAGAGGATGCGCATGGTGATGTGCACCCTGCCGCCTGATCCGGGTGGTCGCAAGTAGTTCGCACATCGAACCACTGCCGCAACCCGCTGGAACTCCTCACGGTCCTCCGCGCCTTCCGCCCGGGCAGCAGGCAGGCAGGTGTAATTCTTCCGGCCGACCGCAAAACCATGTGTGATTTCAGCAACTTGAGTGCGCACGAGCCGGTTCCGTAAGCTTGCCCTCATGGAGCCCTTTCGAGCGAACCTGGCCCATTACCGTCTCCCTCTGGTGGTGCCAGCCCTCTTCGAGCAGCGGCTTCTCACCGCGATCGTCCGACTGCAGCGCGGCGCACTCTCTCGCGAGTTCCTGTTTCGCGACGGCTCCCTCGTGGCGGCCTGCTCGAACGATCCCCGGGAGCACCTGGCGCAGGTCCTGTGCAACCTGAACATCCTCGACGTCGCCCGGTCTGCCTCGGCGTTCGGCGCGTCCCGCGAAAGTGGCACCGCGCTGGGGACGTGGCTCGTCGATCGAGGCTTCGTCGATCGCGCGCAGCTGGTCGAGGCGCTCGCTCACAAGGCCCGAGAGGCGTTCTTCGACTGCTATGCCTGGGAGTCGGGCGAGCTGGAGCTCACGTGGGAGTCGCCACCTGAGCACATGGGCATCGAGCTCCGCCTTCCGTTGGGCGGCCTGCACCGCGACGGCCTGGCGCGCCTGCGCGAGTGGCGCACGTTCCGCTCGGTGTTCCCGGTGAACGACATCACCTTCCGGGTGCACCGGCAGATGGGCGTGGATTGGCGCTCCGAACAGGAGGAGCACCTGCTCGTGCTGGCGGAGCGCGGAGGGACCCTCGGCGAGCTGTTGGCATCCGCGCCCGAAGGCGCCCTGTTCTCGGCGCGGCGCGTCCTTCAGTTGTACCGCCGCGGCGTGTTGTCCCCGCGAACGCCGAAAGGCCCGGTCGTCGGCGAGTCTCCCAACATCGAGCGGCTCATCGGGCTCACCCGGGCGCTGCTGACCCAGGGGCAGTTCGAAGCCGCAGCTGCCGTCGCAGCCCAGGCGCTGGAATGCGCTCCGGTGCCCGAGGCGTGCGCGCTCTACCGCGAAGCGGAGCTTCGAATGGGGTTGGCGATCTCGGACGAGGTCCTTTCGCTCGAGGGGCGGCTCTCCTTCGAGCCCCTGCCCCGCCCGCCTCCGGCGCACCTGACGGCGGACGACCTCTACCTGTACTCACTGCTTCGGGCGGCCAGGTCCGTGCGGCACGCGCTCTGTTCGGCTGCCATGGGCGAGCTCGCGGCGTACCGCTCCGTCCGACGGCTCGTCGCTGCCGGGCTCATCCGGATCGGAGGCGAGCCCCCTCGACGGAGGACGACCCCCTACGGGATCCCGATCATCCGAACCGGTGCGTGAAACGCCTGTCCGCGGCCTCACGCCGACGTGCGACGGCGGCCCGAGGCGCGGGGATGGTGCTGGTCGTAGAGCTGGTGCAGGTGCGCCTTCGACACGTGCGTGTAGATCTGGGTCGTGGAGATGTCGGCGTGTCCGAGCATCGCCTGCACCGCGCGGAGATCGGCGCCGCGTTCGACCAGGTGCGTGGCGAACGAGTGCCGGAGCTTGTGCGGAGAGAGCGCCTTCTTGATCCCGGCCTTGAGCGCGTACTGGCGCAGCAGCTTCCAGAAGCCCTGCCGGGTGAAGGCCCCGCCGTTCCGGGTGACGAACAGCGCGCGCGACTCGCGTCCTTTGAGCATCACGTCGCGGGGCCCCGACAGCCACGCCTCCACCTTCGCGGCCGCCACGCGCCCGACGGGGACGATCCGCTCCTTCTTCCCCTTGCCGAAGGCGATCACGTACCCCGCCCCGAGCTGCACGTCGTTCAGACCGAGCCGGCACAGCTCGCTCACGCGCAGGCCCGTCGCATAGAGCAACTCCAGCATCGCCATGTCCCGGGCGCCGGGGATCGTCGTCTCGTCCGGTGCGGCGAGCAACGTCTCGACCTCGTCGAGGGTGAGGAACACCGGCAGCTTCTTCAGCGCGCGGGGCGTGTCCACGTCCTCGGTCGGATCGCTCCGGGCCAGCTTCTCCGCCACGAGGAAGCGGTGGAACACGCGCAGCGACGCGAGATGTCGGGCCTGGCTTCGCGCGGACAGTCCGCGACGTGAAAGGGATTGTAGATATTCGACCACGTGCTCGCGCGTGACCTCGTCGATCTCCGCCACGCGCTTCTTCTGGAGCGACTCCAGCCAGCGGGACACGTCCGACGCGTAGGCTTCCACCGTCTTCGCCGCGGCCCCGCGTTCGGCCCGGAGATAGCCCACGTAGATGTCGAGCAACCCTTCCACGCCGCTCAGGCTAACGCCGTGGCCCGATCCGGCAAGAAACCGCGCCCGTCAGTCCTCGAGGCGGCCCTTTCCCTGCCGGAGGACCTCCATCTGATCGTCGATCAGGGACACCACGGTGGACGGCTCGTTCTGGACGATTCCGCCGTCGAGGATGAGCTCCAGTCCGTGCCCGAGGTGCTGCTTGAGCTCCTTCGCATCCAACAGGACGTTGCCCTCGAGGTCCGAGGCGGAGGTGGTGACGAGGGGATGCCCCAGCTCCGCGGCGAGCAGCTGTGCCAGGGGCGCGTCGGGGACGCGGATGCCGACCTGCTTCTGCTTCGTCATCAGCAT
>JBAWAM010000389.1:0-11078 GCA_049589315.1 Myxococcaceae bacterium | reverse complement strand
CCTGTCGAACCAGCGTGGCGACCCGGTCGAGCGCGCGCTCCGGCTCAGCGGTCCGTCGAGCTTCCCTGGTGGAGTCGGCCGGAGGAACGGGGGGTGTCCTTGCGCTCAGCGACAGCGGCGCGGAGTGGCGCGCACGCGCAACCAATGCCGACGCGTCGGAGAGGTCGTGGATCCTCCCCACCGCGAGCCGACACCCCTCGGGCGCCCAGACGCGCGCGACACCTCGGAGCTCTTCACCCGAGGTGAGCACGCTGCGACCGGTGCCCGGTTCAATCTCTGCCGTGACGCGATGTTCACCGCACAACACTATCTGCGCATCCCGGAACGCATCGGTCGGCACGAACAGCTCGCGCGACGCGGCGGCAAAATCCCGAGGATCGATGGTGCGTTGAGAGCGAAGAAGCGAGGTCACGGTGCGCTCCGATCGGAGCGAGTACATTCTAGCAACCTGCCTGTTACGCCGAAGTAAACGTTGTCCTTCTTGCAACTGATTCGAATCTCACGACATCATGATCCGAAACCCCAGCGAAGGACTGACTCGATGAGCGACGAGAACAAGGGCGCAGTGGTTTCGACGTCAGCTACCGAACCCCAGGCTCAAGCAGGGACGGAGGCAGTGGCCGGAGTCGCTGCCCAGCCGCAGCAGCTCGAGAGCATCGAAGAGATCGACTTCCTGCTCGAGGAGATCGAAAGCAAGATCGCTCCGCTCGCGCTCGCTTGACGAATGCACGAGAACATCGCGCGGGTAGCGGAACGTTCGACGCTTCGCCTTGATGCCGGGCTGTCGGTACCGGTCGCCATGGACGGCCTGCGCCGGATCCTGGGCGCTCTCGAGTCGGAACACGTCGGCATTGTAAAGGACGTAGCGCGCCGGAGTCCGGCCGCCTGGAACCGGCTGTTCCCCGGAACCTTCGAAGAGGCTCCACTTCTGGACGAGGTGGCGCTGTCGCCTTCGGAGCGACGTCTTCATCGCGAATCCGAGCAGATGTTCCACGTGCTCAACCTCGCGGCAGAGATCCTGTGCGAGACGCTCCGGGGGACCGGACGACGCCTCGTGATCGAGAACGCGGGCGCCTGTGATCTGGTCAGCCTGCGGGCGGTGATGCGTGCTCAGGAGTGGGCGCGCCTGCTGGGTGAACCGCTGCCTGTCGTGCTCGAAGGCTGGAGCGCGCGTTCGCTGTTCTCCTCGGAGCGGTTCGAGGCTCGGCGCCAACGCTTCCAGGTCTCGCTGCGCGAGCGGCTGAGGGTACCAGGCGGCGGTGTCGCTTCCGCGGACGTCGTCTCCTCCTTCAGCACCAGCACCGAGCCGGAGGCGCGCTACCTCCAGATGGCGGTCGACGAGGGCGCCTCGCTCGAGCTTCGGCTGGCGGCGGCGGGGCGGGCGATCCGCTGCTGCTTCTTCAGCACCAACTACGAGGGCGCGATGCTCGCCGTCGCGCAGGGACTCTCGCTGCTGGATCGAAGCGACGGTCCGGTCAGCGCCGAGGCGATCCGCGCCGCCTGGGACGAGCTCGGGCAGGAGAAGATCACGGCCGCGGTCGAGATCGACCGCGAGGACCTCGGGAATGCGGAGGAGTTGCGCGCCCTGTTCCATCGCGCCGAGGGCGTCGTCCTCTCGTACTGCGGTGAGAACGACGCCGCGCTGGATGCCTTCGGGCGGGGCATCGCGTGCGAGACCGGGCCGCTCCAGCGGAGCCATCTCTACATGTTCCGGGCGCTCTCGCGGATCAAGCGGCTGGGCCAGAACGAAGAGGCGCGCGAGGAGGCCTACGCCGGCCTCCGTGCCTTGAGCCCCGTCGAAGGCGACAAGCGCCGGCTGCACGAGGCCTGGCTGCGCAACGTCGTCGCGCTCACCTGGTTCCGCGCAGGGAAGCTGGAGTCGGCGCTCGGCGAGATCCTGCAGGCGACCCGCTGCGTGGCGGATCAGCACAACGCCAGCGCGACCCATCTGCGGATCAACCTGATCACCAACATGAGCTCGATCCAGGAGGCCGCCGGGAAGCACAAGGAGGCGATCTCCACCTGGCGGACCTTCGAGCGGATGAAGTCCGCGTGGGACACCAACTTCACCAAGCACCACCGGTACCGGCTCGGCGCGCTGATGCGGCTGGGTGGCCAGGTGGAGGAAGCGCTGGAGCAGTACGACGAGGCGTACCGGAGCGCGGTCGCGCTGAAGGACCACTTCCACCAGCAGGTGATTGCGTCCGACCTGGGACAGCTCCACCTGAAGCAGGACCGTGCAGACGTGGCGCGGAGCTGGTTCGAGAAGGCCACCCAGCATGCACGCGCGATCGGCGACCCGTTTCACGTCGGCGAGGGGCTCGCAGGGAAGTGGCTGTGCGATGGAGAGCCGCAGGATTCGGCGCTCCGGGCCCTGGGGGCGGACTCCACGTGGCCGAAGCTTTCGGGACGCCTGCAGGGCGCGCTCGAGAAGAAGGATCGAACGGAGGTCCAGAAGGCCATGACCCCGCCCCACTCGAAGCTGAATCGGCCGTTCGACCTGGTCAACCTGTACTGAGCTGAGGCACCGGTCCCGCGATGGAAATTGCGCTTCACAAGATCGAGCCGTGGCTGATCCGCCACCAGTTCGCGCGGTTCAACCTGGCCGAGAGCGGGATGGTGAACCAGACGGTCGGGGAGCTGATGGACGCCGTCGGCATGACCGACGCCGAGCTTCGCGCGGTGAGTCTGGCCAACTCCGACACCCGGGGCATGGAGGCGCTGCGGGTGGCGGTGGCGGAGCTCTACCCGGGGATCTCGCCCGACGACATCCTGATCACCACCGGGACGAGCGAGGCGCTGCTCCTGTACTACCAGGTACGGGCACGGGCGAACGCGAACGTGGTGGTGCCCGTTCCGGCGTTCCAGAGTCTGGACGAGTTGCCCCGGTATCTCGGGTACGAGGTCCGGACCGTAGGCCTTCGTTCCGGAGACCGCTTCCGGCCCCGGCTGGACGAGCTCCTCGCTGCGATCGATCGCAACACCACCACGGTGGTGCTCAACACGCCGCAGAACCCGACCGGGATCGTGTTCACGCCGGACGAGGTGCAGCAGATCGCCGCGCGAGCGCGACAGATGGGTGCGGAGGTTCTCGCGGACGAGCACTACCGCTTCATGCCCTTCGACGGCGCCGAGCTGCTCCCGTCAATCGTGCGACCGGCAGACGCCATCGTGGGCGTGGGGTCGATGATCAAGTGCTTCGGGTGCGTGGGGCTGCGGATCGGATGGCTGATCGGACCGCAGCCGCTGCTCGATGCCTGCCGGGATCTGAAGGACTACACGACCCACACGGTCTGCGCGTTGAACGAGCTTCTCGCGACGCGCGCGCTGACCGGGTTCAGGCCCCTGATGAAGCAGTACCGGGGATGGGTCCAGCACAACGTCGACGCCTTCGGGCGCTTCATCGATCGGCATTCCGAGGTCCTGGGCTGGGTCCGACCCGAGGCGGGGCTGGTGTGCTTCCCGTGGTTCAAGGATCCCACGATCGACGTCCAGCGGTTCGCCGAGCGATTGGTGGAGAAGACCGAGGTCGTCGTCCTTCCCGGTCACACCTTCGGGTATCCCAGCCACTTCCGCCTCGGGTTCGGTTTGAAGCCGGAGGACTTCTCGACCGCGCTGGAGCGGTTCGACACCTTCTTCCGGGAAGGGAGCTGGAGATGAGCGCGTCCTTCGTCCAGACCCTGAACTTCTGCGCGCGCGATGCCTCGAACGAGTCCGCCGCCCTCCAGGCCGCACGGACTCTGGGGCTGCTCGATGCGCTGCGTGACGCGCCCGCGGGAGTCACCCTCGCATCGCTGTCCTCGACGCTCGCTTCGAAGCCTCGTGGGGTCAGGGCGCTGCTCGAGGTCCTGGTTGGGCTCGGATTCGTCCGCTTCGACGGTGACACCTATGCGCTGACACAGACGTCCGCGGAGTTCCTCGCGGACGCCGGGTTCCGGAAGCGGCTCGACGAGGCGTCGGGCTGGTGGACGGCGAGCGCGCTGCTCCCCGACGCGGTGCGGACCGGTTCCTCTGCGGAGGCGCGCGATCTGCTCGAGTGGTTCGAGCAGCGCTTCTCCGAGGTGGGGTCGCCAGCCGCCCGCGGCAGCGCCGAGGACTTCTACGACCGCTTCGCCCGGAGCTTCCTCCGAACGCAGGTCCTGGTGGCCGCGTCCCGCGTGGGCCTCCTCGAGGCGCTGGCGCAGGGACCGTCGCAGCACGCAGCGCTGGAGGAGCGCCTGGAGCTCTCGAGCCGCGGGCTGGAGGTGCTGCTGGGCGCGCTGCAGCGAATGGAGATCGTGGTCGCCTCCAGGGAGGACGTGCGGTTCACCGAACAGGCCGCGTACAGCCTCGACCCGAAGAGCCTTCCGTACTTCGAGCGCGCCCTCCCCGCGACGATGGTCTACTGGGAAGGACTGGGACAGCTCGCGGACGCCGTGAAGACCGGGCGCTTCGTGCTGGACCTGAAGCGGCCCGAAATCGCCGCGAAGATCTATGGCGAGAACGCGTCGCGGATCACCGGGATCTTCGCCTCCCATCTCCGGCTGGGGAGGCACGCGGTCCAGCTGGTGAAGCAGATGCGCTCGCTCGCCGGAGCCCGCATTCTCGATGTGGGGACGGGGTCCGGCGTCTGGGGCGCCGCGTTTGCCGAAGGCGATCCCTCCGCACAGGTGACCTTCCTCGACTCCGAACAGGTGCTGACCACCGTTCGCGAGAACCTCGCCCGGGTGAAGTTGCTCGAGCGCGCGCGCCTGTGGGCGGCGGACTGTACCCAGGTGGAGCTGGGAGAGGCGGCATGGGATGTCATCCTGCTGCCGCAGATCCTCCCCGTGCTGCAGCCCCACGAGCGCGAGGATTTCTGGCGGCGCGTCGGCCGCGCCCTGGCCCCGGGCGGCGTGGTGGCGATCTCCGGGTACGTGCTGAGCGATCTCCGCGATGGGCCGATGGACGCGATCTACTTTTCCCTGCGCCGCTACATGACGAACGAGGGAGACGTCCTGTCGCTACCAGAGATGCGGCGGGAGCTGGGCAGGGTCGGATTGGGCGAGGCGCGCCTCTATCCGCTGCCGGTTCAGGAGTTGGTGCTCGCGACCCGGGGCAATCTTCCCTGGCCCGCGGGCGCTCCCGATCGGGCCTAGGCGTTTCAGCCAGCTTGTCTGCTCGCTAGCCAAACTTGCAGGCGTCAGGAGAGTAATGCAGGCTGCATACATGCACTTGATCCGAGCCGCGCTCGCGGCACTCCTCGTGGTCGGCACAGGCTGCAATCTGTTCAACACGACGGATGCAGAAAAGAGCCTTGGACGCGGAGCTGAGTCCTTCGACCCGTACTTGAGCTCGCAGT
Organism: Myxococcaceae bacterium; assembly: GCA_049589315.1. Taxonomy (GTDB): domain Bacteria; phylum Myxococcota; class Myxococcia; order Myxococcales; family Myxococcaceae; genus JBAWAM01. The sequence goes on along the minus strand of JBAWAM010000389.1, from coordinate 5,758 downwards.
CCGGCGCGATCGCGTTGTCGCTGAACCAGTTCAAGGGATGCACGGTGCTGCCGGATGGGCGCCTTGTCACCAAGGGGGACTCGAAGCTCGGGATCCTCGCGAAGTATCCCGACACCTGCTTCTTCGAATTCGGAGGTTCCGAAGCGCTGTCTCCCGTCGAGCCGACCGCGACGATGGATGTCCTGGCGAACCAGACCTATTTCCTGGGCCAGTTCTCTGTCATGGACGAGGTCATCGAGCGCTACGACGGCCAGCTCGAGTGCCAGCACCTCGCGGACAAGTCTGAGGCGAAGCGCCAGTGCCAGCGCGAGGTCCAGGTCGCGAGGTTCAACGACCGGAACGCGCCCGGCGTGTGGATCCGGAAGCACTCCCTGTTCAAGGACCTGGACTGGAGCGGGCTGAGCTTTGGACGCGAGGATTGGCGGACCAACAACCCGCCTGAGTACATCCGGGAGACCTTCTACGAAAACGCCGCCTGGATGCTGAAGCGCGACGATTCGTTGTTGATCGAGGTGATCGACCCGGACGGCACCACGCGTGCGTCGCAGAAGTACGACCGCAACGATTTCCTTGCAGAGAACAGCTACAGCGGCCGCACCCGCATGAGCTGGATCGTCAATCACGTCAAGAAACCCGAGTTCCCGGGCGACCCGGTTCCGCATATCGAAGGGGAAATGGCCCCGGTGGGCATCACCATTGCCCGCGTCTCGTTCTCGAGCTCGACCAATCCGTTCAAGACGTTCAAGACACCGGATCTCAGGGGCGAGGGCGTCATCCGGGTGACCTGGAGTCAGATGCCGAATCAGCCGTTCGTGTTTCCGGTGAACTTCGTGGACAAGCGGGACCTCGCGCCCACCTGCTACAAGATGGGTGAAGACGGTTTTGCCACCAACGAGCCCACCGCCTGCGACTTCGGTCTGAATCAGGAAGTGGTCTTCGACGCGCCCGCGAATGGGAAGTTCTATGTCCCCGGCGAGACCGTCGAGTTCATCGTGTCGCTCCGTGATGGCTCAGGGAACGGTCTGCACCCGAAGGACCACCTCCCCACCATCGGTGCCTACAGGAATGGCCAATCGAACGGCCTCCTCTACTTCAACGAATTCCTGCTGTGGACGATGAGGGAGATGGCCGGAACCGAGAGCGGGTTCAAGCTGGCCGGTCCTCTCGACCAGATGAGGCTGCCCGTCACGGCGACGCCGCCGTACTTCGCCTATCCAGGCTCCTCAGAGGCTCAGTACTACCTGGAGGTGGCCCCGCTCGTGCTGGCGGTGCCTGGGGGGTCTGACGCCCCGGTTCCCACCCGCTACAAGGTGGTGCTTCCCGAAGACGCGAAGCCCGGCACGTACGCTTTGTACTTGAAGGGGCATCGGTCCTTCCTCGGTGAGCGTCTGAATCGGATGGACCCGTTCTTCATCCAGGTGGCTCAGGAGGAGAAGACCCAGTTCCCCAACCGGGTCGGCAACTGCCAGATCTGCCACCGCGGGGTGATCTCCATGACCAACATCATGCACGGCATGGACGTCGACTTCGTCGAGGGCTGCAAGTCCTGCCACACCGAGCGGATCGTCGGACAGGTTGCCGACTTCGTGCACCGCATCCACGCCACCTCGCAGAAGTATCCGGTCGCAAAGAGCGACTGCACGATGTGCCACCTGACCCGCGAGAGCGCGGTGACCCCCAGCATGGTCTCCTGTGGCGGATGTCACAATGGGATGCACGGAAGCGAGTACTTCGATCTCCAGTTCCAGGAGAACAACGTCATCCCGAACGCCTACACGAACTGCGCGAACGCGTGTCACGCGCTGCCCGACAACACCCCCCGGAATCACATCCTTCCAGAATGAGTGAGAGCACAGGATCGATCATGCGATTTCCCACGCTCGTAGGTCTCGCCACGGCGGCAGCCGGGCTCGTCGGTTGCCTTGAATCGGGACCGTACGTCTCCGCTCCGCCAGAGACGAAGTATGCCGATCTGGGTCCGTCACAGCTCTCACTCTCGGGCGTCGTGTATGATCCGGAGGCCTTCTTCTACTCGATGGCGATGTTCACGCCCGACCCCGCGTTCCCGAACGACGTTCCTCCCCCGGCGCTGTTCGCAGGCACGGCCTACCTCATGGAGTCCTCCATCCCGGGGACGAGGGTCTCGCTGGTCAAGGGAGCCTCGGTGGTGATGACGAGCGAGCCCAGCACGGAGACGGGCAGCTGGAATGTCCGCGGCTTCTCGCAGGATGAAACGGAGTTCAACCTGGTCGCCGAGCCGCCCGCGGCGCCTCTGGCGCTCGGAGGAGGAGCCCTTCCCGAAGCGAAGTACTTCAAGACGCGGACCCTCAACCCGGTCATCCCCAGCCGCACCTATTGCATGAATCAGGTTGCGATCTCGGTGGGAGACACCGGAGCGCTTCGGGCCATCGCCGACTTCAAGCGTTCACAGGGTACGAACACGACGGTCGCCGATCTGCTCGACCCGGCCAGGAGTGGTGGCGTCCTCCTCGTCTGGGTCTATTCGCCGAGCTTCTACCTGAACATGTTCACCATCCCCAGCGGCGAGATCTCGCTGTCTGCGGACAAGGGCGAGGTGTTTGCGTTGGAATGGGCGCCTCCCGGCAGCTTCGAGGGACAGACGCCCCTGGGCTATTTCGGCGCGCCCGGCAAGCTGAGCAGCACGGGCTATTTCGCCGTGGTGATGCCGCCCAATGCCTCCGGACCGGTGCACATCACGATGACCGATACGGTGACCGACGACGAATCCGGACGCCCGTACGAGTTCCCCGAGCTCACCTGGAACCCCACGCCAGGCGTGACGTTCCACCGCACGTTCGGAGTCATGCCCGCGCCTCCCCCGAACCCGGACGCCGAGCCCGTCCCGCCGTTCCTCAATGATTGGGCATGCACTGGGGAGTAGCTCCACATGCGACGCATGACTTCGGACCTCCGACTCCCCAGGTCCTGGTGGAGGGACTTCGAGCGGAGTGCCTGGAACAAGCAGCCGGCGCTGCTGAAGAACCCGGTTTCAGGTGGGTTCCCGACCTCGGATGAGCTCTTCGAAGGCATGCTCTCGGCGGCCCACGCGCTCCGGAACGGCGACCTCTCCGAAGAGCACAGCTTCCGGCTCACGCTGGAGCATCCCGACGATCCACGGCGCGGGGAAGCCGGGCCGCTCTCCTCGATGGTGGTGTTGTGCCACCCGTACCTCCCTTCGGAGAGGGACGGATCGCTCCAGAACTACGTGGCACGTCTGGAGGAGACCTTCGCCGGGTTCCGCTTCGGACTCATCTTCAACAGCAGCGTCAAGCACAGCTGGAACCACTGGCTGCAGATGAGCTCGTTCCTGGAGGGGCTCGGTTCGGTGCTGGGGATGCCGCTGGCGGGCGCCGACACTGCGGTCTTCGTCGGGAACTACCGCTACACGCCCTTCGGGATCCACAAGGACGAGTACCACGTCTTCAACTTCGTCGTTCACGGCGAGAAGAAGATGTGCCTGTGGCCGCTGGAGACCTTCGCCGATCGTCCGGAGATTCCGAAGACCCCGGATCTCGCCCACCGGAACGCCAACACGGTGATGAAGGCGACCGAACTGGAGGCCGCGCTGAAGACGGCGGAGGTGCTCGTCGGACAACCCGGTGACATCCAGTATTGGCCTCCGTCCTGGTGGCACATCGCCCCTCCCAGCGAGTCCCTGAACGTGACCATCTCGCTGGGGATCGCGTATCGGCCCCCCACCCTCATCCCGGGAATCAAGGCGACGGACTCGTCCGGACGACTCCCGGCCCGGGAAGTTCCCGATCAGCGCACGGCTGCACACTGGCCGGTGCCGCGGGAGATCCGCGCCACGCTGCCCCGTGCATCCGCCGCCGGCAGGGCAGGGTCCTCCGCACGCACGGCTGCGCTCGAGGGGTGGCTCAAGCTGATCACCGGGAGCGGGTTCAACACGGCGCCCGCGCTGGTCGAGTTTCCTGCGCTGGGCAAGGGCGAACGCATCCATGCGCATCCCAGACGCCCAATCGTGGTCGCAGAGGCGAATGCCAGCACGTTCATCGTCTCCTGCAACGGCCACGCGTGCACCATGACCGGAGCGGCCCAACTCCGCCGGACGGTGCGCATGATCGTGGAGCGCCTGAATAGGGGAAGGCCCGTCGCTCTCCACGAGCTCGAGTCGAGCTTCGTGGGCCCGAAGACCGCCCTGAAGAAGCCAGCCCTCCACGCACTTCTGCAGCGACTGGGGACCTGGAGAGCACTGGAGCGCAGCTCCGCGGCTCCCTGAGTCTGCACGCGCGAGATACCTCGACATGTCACAGGAAAACCGTGCCGTTCCGTTCCGGCCTTTCGATCGCAGCGCCACGGTCGTCTCGCTCTTCGAGGCCCACGCTCTTCAGAGGCCCGGCGAGGTGGCGGTCGTTGCGGCAGATCGGACGCTCACCTACGGCGAGCTCGAGGCAGCCTCCTCCAGGCTGGCGCAGCACCTTTCTTCTCGAGGTGCCGGCCCGGGTGCGGTGGTGGGGGTCTGCCTCGAACGGACTTCGGAGCTCGTGGTCGCCATCCTCGCAATTCTCAAGACGGGCGCCACGTACCTCCCGCTGGAGCGGAATCACCCCGCCACCCGACGCGCGCAGATCGCCGAACAGTCTGGCGCGATCCTGATCGTGAGCCGATCCTCGGATTTGGAGGATGTGGACTGCACCGGCGTCGCCCCACTCACGCCGGCCTCGCCCGACGACGTGGCGGTGCTCCTCTACACCTCGGGATCCACCGGTGTGCCGAAGGGCGTGGAGCTCACGCACGAGAACCTGGCGCATGCGTTCGCGGCGTTCGACCCCCTCTGCACGACGGGTCCCGGGGACTGCTGGATCGCATGCGCCAGCGTCAGCTTCGACATGCACCTCGTCGATCTCGTGTATCCGCTCACGAGGGGTGCGCGAGTCTTCCTGCGCGAAACGGGGCCGGTCGGGTTGGTCGCCGACATCGCCGCGCACGGCGTCACCCATGTGGTCATGACGCCCTCGGTGCTGTCCTGGGCGCTGGATGAGCAGCCCGCATCTCCGAAACTGCTGCGGACCCTGTCGGTGATCTGCCTCGGTGGCGAGGTCGTTTCGCCCGCGCTGGTGGAGAAGCTCTCGCTGACCCGGGCGCGCCTGTACAACGTCTATGGCCCGACCGAGACGTCGATGGGCGTCACCGCGCAGCAGCTACGTCCCAACGCCCCCATCGGGATCGGCACGCCGATGGACCGGTGCCGCTGCTACGTGCTCGACGCGCACGGTGGGCCCGTGCCGCCAGGCATCGCGGGGGAGCTGTTCCTGGCGGGCACCTGCGTGGGCCGCGGCTATCGGGGCCGCCCGGACCTCACCGCCGAGCGCTTCCTTCCCGATCCATTCTCCGACTCACCGGGCGCGCGCATGTACCGCACCGGCGACCTCGTCCAGTGGAATGAGGACGGCACCCTCTCCTTCGTCGGACGTGCCGATTTCCAGGTGAAGGTTCGCGGTGTCCGCATCGAGTTGGAGGAGGTCGAGGCCGCTCTCACACGCGTCCCGGGTATCCGCAAGGCGGCGGTCATTGCCCGAAAACACGCAGAGACGACGCAGCTCGTCGCTTTCGTGATCGCCGAAGCCGCCACCGACGACGCCTCTGCCATCCGCAGGCAGCTCGCGATCGCGCTCCCTGATGCGATGGTCCCGTCGCATGTCGAGGTCATCGACCAGCTCCCGCTGACCACCAGCGGGAAAATCGATCGCAAGGTCCTGGCGCAGCGACCGCTCAC
>JBAWAM010000388.1:0-6478 GCA_049589315.1 Myxococcaceae bacterium | reverse complement strand
TCGTCTTCAACATCAAGGGCAACAAGTACCGCCTCGTCGTCAAGATCGACTTCGAGGCGCGGCGCATCTACATCCGCTTCATCGGCACCCACCAGGAGTACGACCGGATCGACGCGAACTCCATTTGAAGTGTCGGTCAGGCCGCTTCGCTCGGAAGCTGATCTGGACTGGGCGCTCGCGCAGATCGATGCGCTGGTGGATGCCGTTCCGGGGACGCCCGACTACGATCGCCTGGACGTGATCTCGACGCTCGTCGAAGCATACGAGGCCCAACACCACGCCATTCCTCCGCCGGATCCGGTCGACGCGATCCTGTTCCGGATGGAGCAACAGCGGCACACGAGGAAGGACCTCGCTCGCCTGCTGGGCAGCCGCAGTCGAGTTTCGGAGGTCCTCTCGCGCAAGCGCCCCCTGTCGATCGCCATGGTGCGAGCCCTGCACCGCGAGTGGGGGATTCCGCTCGAATCACTTCTGGCCACGTCCTGAAATCTTCCGAATGTGAGGAAACGTACTCTTCCCTCCGCCGATAATGGGGGTAACTGCAGCGGTACACCCATGAACGTCATCAGCGAACTCGCGCAGATTCCTCTCATTGCTCCTCGTCCACGTCGGGTGGAGGACCGGCGGCAGACTGAACGGCGCGCCGGAGAACGTCCTCCCGTGCCCACCGAAGCGGACCGTCGCGGCGGCAAGGATCGCCGCGCCTCTCCCCGCATCGAGGTCGAGGTCGACTGCGAGGAGATCGTGGACGGCATGCGCTCCTTCCGCGTGACGCGCGATCTCTCCACGTTCGGCGTCTGCACGCGCTTCGGCTATCCGCACCGGGTCGGGATGCGCTTCGAGATGGTGCTGTACCTGCCCGACGACCGCACCAACCCGGTCCAGGTCCAGGCCGAGGTGGTGGGCTGGAACGAGGGCGGCGCCGGGATGCGGGTCGCCTTCCGCAATCCCCCTGGCGAGGCGGTCCGGCGCATCCACCGGTACCTGCGCAGTCGAAGCAACTCGCGGGCTGCCTGACCTTCGCCCACACCCGGGCTTTACCCCACCGGACGGGCCTGCCATCCTCGGTCGGGTGATGAAGCTCCTCGAGCCTTTCACCCGCGGCGCGGAGTGGTTGCGGCGGCTTTCGCCTTCGGGTTTGAAGCGGCTCGCGGACGAACGCCTCTCCGACATCGTGGAGCGAGAGGTCCCGCGCTCCCGCGCCCGGGTGACGGAGCTGGAGAGGCGCTACCCGACCGCACCCCGGCGCGAGCTCGCGCAGCGGCTCATCGACGAGAAGAAGAGCACCGCGGGGATGCTGGGCGGCGTCACGGGGATCTTCGGCGTGCTGGCGGTGCCGCCGGATCTCCTGCTCATGGCGTACCTCGAGCTGACGCTGCTCGTGGACGTGGCCACGGTCTACAAAGTCAACCTCAAGGCCGCACGCTCCCGCGACGAGCTGTTGGACCTCTTCAGCGAGAGCCAGGGCGTGGGGCCGCTCACCCGCTCCGTGCCCCGGGCGCTGGGGACCTTCGTCGGGCTCGTGCTCGCGAGGGGCGGACTCACGACAGTGGGCCGGACGGTGCCGCTGGTCGCCGCGCCCATCGCCGCGTGGCTGAACAACAAGCACGTTCAGCGCATCGGCGACGCGGCGGTCCGCCACTACGAAGGCTTCCGCAAGGCCCACCGGAAGGCACGGGAGACCTGAGATGAGTTCCTTCGCGCCCTGGGTGGACCTTCTCACGGGAGCCTGGAAGCGCGAGCACTTCGACCAGGAGCTGGCCCGGGTCGTCCAGGGAGCGCATTGGGACGCCTCGCACCTCTCCCTCCTGTGGATCGACGTCGACGAGCTCGAGGTGCACAACGACGTGCACGGGCGGGCCTCGGTGGACGCGGCCCTGGCGTGGCTGGCCTCCCGCATCTCGATCCTGCTCGACGGCCGGGGTCCCATCGCGCGACTCGAAGGGGGCGCGTTCGGCGTGTATCTCCCGTCGACCTCGCGCGAGCAGGCGCTGCGGCTGTCCGAGGAGCTGCGCCAGAGCGTGCCGCGCACGCTGCACTCGTCCGCCTTCGGCGACTACCGGCTCACCGTGTCCGTCGGCGTCGCCGTCCTCCGCCGATCCGAGCCGTGGGGCAACTTCATCGACGCCGCGGAGTACGCCTGCCGGTGCGCCAAGCAGGGCGGACGGGACGCCGTCGTCGCGCGCTGATCCCCTTCACGCAGCGTAAAAGAACCTGTTCTAGCTCGGGGACGGCTCGCGCCAGTCCCGGGCGGTGACCACGGGCAGCTGGAGCGCGCGCTCGCGCTCCAGGTCGAGGTTTCCGATGTGCAGGGACAGCGGCGACTGAACCCACTTGTAGATGGACTGCAGGAACAGCCGCACGAACTTCGACACGTAGCCGCGCAGGGTCGCTTCAGGGAGCTCCGGGAACATCTCCTGGAGCGCGACGGTGACCTCGTCCGGCAGCAACTTCTCGCCCGCGAACAGGTAGAAGCACGCGTCGAGGATCGGGAACGGCATCAGCTCCTCTTCGCCCACCTGGTTCGCCGCCAGCTCCGGCCCCGGCGGCTTCGCCAGCACCTCGCGGATGCCCTGGTATCCGGTGGTCTCCCCGAGGTAGTCGAGCAGGTACATCACCACCGTCTTGGGGACGTTGGCGATCACCGCGATCGCGCCCATCAGGTCGCCGCCGACCGTGGTGTAGCCCACCGCCTTCTCCGACATGTTCCCCGTCTGGACGAACAGCCCCCCGGCGGAGTTGCTCCAGTTCCACATCCGCTGCGCGCGGATCCGGGCCTGGATGTTCTGCTCGGTGATCGGCGTCAGCGGCTGATCGCCCAGCATCTGGCGGGTGGTGTCGAGCTCGCGCTCGAAGGCCTCCTCGATCGGGACGATCTTCAGGGGAACGCCGAGCTCCCGGCAGATCGTCTCCGCGCCCCTGCGCGTCTGCTCCGAGGAGAAGCGCGACGGCATGTAGAACGCCTGGATCAGCGCGCCCGGGTTCTCCGGGTTGCGCCGCTTTGCGTAGCGGTGGAGGACCAGCAGCGTGAGCAGTGAGTCGCGCCCGCCGGAGAGCGCGATCCCGAAGAGCTTGAACGCCCCGGTCTTCTCGAAGTAGTCGCCCACGCCCAGCGCCAGCGCGTCGAGGATCTCCTCGCAGAACGCCGCGCGGACGTCGGCGGGCCTGGGCGGCTCGGGGAGGAAGTAGCTCCGGTGCGCCGGGACCGGGAAGCGCAGCGCCGAGCGCTCGGTGACGAAGGGTACGTCGATGATCGGCACCGGCGCGTTGGCGCGGGTCCACTCGTCGCGGTCCATCCGCCAGGTGGAGTTCTCCGTCCGCAGCCGGGTGGTGCGATCGAGGTCCACCGTGACCGTGCTGAATCCCTCCCGGAAGCGCTCCGCATCGAGGACCAATCGGCCGTTCTGACTGACGAACCCGCCGCCGTCGAAGATCAGCCCGTCGTTCGAGCCGTACGCGTTCGAGTACACCAGCGTGCACTGGTGATCCGCCGCGCGGGTCGAGAGCAGCTCGCGACGCGTGTCCCAATAGCCGATGCGAAAGGGCGAGGCGGAGATGTTCACCGCCAGCTCCGCCCCCGAGTAGGCGCGCCGTCGCAGCGGGCCATCCGCGCTCCAGAGATCCTCACAGACCTCCGCCGCGAGGATGCCGAAGTCGAAGCGGAACAGGAAGTCCCCGAGCGGAACGCCGTGGTGGCGTTCCTTCATCCCCGGGTGACCGCGCGAGAAGGTGCGGCCCTCGTAGAAGACGCTGTAGGTCGGCAGCTTCTCCTTCGGGACCAGCCCATGGACCTGCCCGCCCGCGACGACCGCGACGCAGTTGTAGCGGAGCCCGTGGTGGGAGACCGTTAGCCCCGGCAGGAACACCGTCGGCAGGTCCGACGTGCGCTTCGCGAAGCGCTGGAGCTCGGACCACTGAAGGTCGACGAAGCCCTGCCACTGGACCAGATCCTCCGGCGGGTAGCCGCCGATGAGCTGCTCCTGGAAGGCCCCCACCGTCACGCCGTCCGCGGCCATCCGCTCGGCCGAGGCGATCGCCTTGTCGGTGTTGGCGCGGTGGGCGCCGACCGTGGTGTTGAGGGCGCACAGCCCGATTTTGACCAGACGCACGGGGAACCCCGTATCGAGGAGCCGCCGCGCTACTCCGCGACGCGCTTGGAGAGGACCTTCAGGTCCTTGTCGATCTCGTAGATGAGCGGAACGCCCGTCGCCAGCTCCACGGCGACGACCTGCTCGCCCGACAGCTTGTCGAGCTCCATCACGATGGAGCGGTTCGAGTTTCCGTGAGCGACGACCAGCACGTTCTTGCCCTGGCGGAGGTCTCCGCCGATGGCGCGTTCGAAGAACGGGAGGGTGCGCTGCGCCGTGAGCTCCAGCGACTCGCCGTTCGGCGGCCGCACGTCGAAGGAGCGGCGCCAGATCTTCACCTGGTCATCGCCGTAGCGCTTCGCGGTGTCAGCCTTGTTCAGCCCCTGCAGATCGCCGTAGTGCCGCTCGTTGAGCGCCTGGTCCCGGATAATGGGCGGGTTCTGTCCGAGCTCTCGGAGAATGATGGCCAGCGTCTCCTGCGCGCGGGAGAGCATGGAAGTGTAGGCGACGTCGAACTTGAAACCGCCGAGGTGCGAGGCCGCCAGCTTTGCCTCCCCACGCCCCTTCTCGCTGAGCGGAACGTCCACCCAGCCGGTGAAGCGGTTTTCCATGTTCCAGATCGACTGCCCGTGGCGAACGAGAACGAGGGTGCCCATATGGGCGGCGCTTGTACCACAGCCGGCCGCTCAGGGACCGGGCTTCGCGCTCGCAGCTTCGGCTCGGTCGCGTGCGCGACGCTGAGCTTCCTTCTCCACGGCCAGGAAGGTGTCGGTGACGCCCGAGGTGTTCCCGATGTTCGCGGCGAACGCAGGGAGCCAGCCTCCCGGATCCACCATGAACCGATACACCGCGTGGCTCTTGTTCGGCCCGCTCGAAGTCACCGTCCACGAGCCCTGGTTGAGCGGCAGCCGGACGATGTTCGCGCGCTTCGGGAGCTTCTTCGAGTCGGACTTCCAGTGGTTGCGGAAGGTGCCGGTGCCGTCCTCGCCCACCTTCTCGTCGACGTACGTCTTCACCACGTAGTCGCGCGACGACACCAGCGCGGAGAAGTCGAGGCGCGTGTACACCCACTGCCCGCCATCCGCTTCGGGCTGCCCGACCGTGCGCGACTCCTTCGCGTAGGGCATGAACTTCGCGTAACCGTCGGCGTCCATCAGGGCCGACTGGATGTCCTGGGCCGGTGCGGCCATGTCACCTTCGGCCCAGATCTCGCGGATCCCCGTCCCCGGAACGTCCCGCGCCTTGATCACGATCGGCTGGGTCTGGATCGTCTCCCAGGCCTCTTCGGCCGCTGCCGTCGCAGCCACGAGCACTGTGCCGAAAAAGGCAACCCAACGCGTCTTTGCCATCGGATGAATCAAGCTACGCACGCCCTCTCGGCCGGTCAATTAGGGGGCCCGCTCGGTATCGCCGGCCCCATGCGGGCGATGATCTCCGTCAGCCCGTCCAGCACCTGCTGCAAGCGGGCCTCCGGATTCAGCTCCTCCAGGAGCGCCCGCCTCTGCTCCTCGTCGGCGAACAGCGCACCCGCCTCCACATCCGCCAGCGCGCCGCCGGAGTTGCGCACCGCGAGCTGAACGAGATTCTGCGCCGACCCCTCATCCACCCTACCAGCAATCTCCAGAACAGCCTGCCTCAGCATCTCCTCCAGCGGGCCCTGGTAGGCCGCCTCCTCGAGCACCTCGGCCCTGACCTCCCGGTAGAGGTGTGTCGGAGGGAGCTCCTCGAGCAGCCGGACGCGCGCCAGCCCGTGCAGCACCACGTTGTATCGACCGTCGGGCAGCGCCTCGTTCCAGACGAGCACCCCGGCGCAGGCGAGGGGCCGCATCGGAGGACGACCGCCGTAGTCGCGTTCCCAGCCCGGCTCGAAGTCGCCCAGGGCCACCACCCGGTCCGACGCGAGCGCGTCGCGGACGAGCTCCCGGTAGCGGGGCTCGAAGATGTGGAGGGGAAGCGCGGTCCCCGGAAAGAGCACCGCAGACGGCAACGGAAAGACCTTGAGGGTACTCGCGGCACCCCGTACCTGATCGAGCGGCATCATCGTGGGGACGTTAGCCTACGTGGGAAGCGGGCGGGACGCCGTCGTCTCGCCGGGCACGGTGCCGGAATGAGGCCGGTCGGCAGTTGGCGGTTGGCAGTTAGCAGGTGGGTGCGTGTTCTGGAGTTAGGCGCAGAGTTCAGGGGAGACGTTGATTGCCGGTTTTTGAGTACAAGGCGCTGAACGAGGGCGGCAAGCAGGTGGGGGGCCTCAAGGAGGCTGACTCGCCGAAGTCGCTTCGGTCGCTGCTGCGCAAGGATGGGCTGTTCCTGACCGAGGTGGTCGGACAGCTCGACGCTGCGCGGGCGGCGGCGGGCGGCGCGGCCTCGAAGTCGGTCGACCTGCGCAAGCT
>JBAWAM010000387.1:0-1648 GCA_049589315.1 Myxococcaceae bacterium | reverse complement strand
CGTCCCGGGACCTGGCTGGCCGCGGTCGCGGCGTTGCTCGTGCTCAGCGCCGGCGGCGTGATCGTGTGGCGGGAGGAGCCCCCCGCTCCCTCCGCTCCGAAGCCCACCCAGACGGTCGCGCCGACGGCGCCCGAGCCAAATCCCCTGTCGATCGAACCTCTCGACCCCCTCCTCACGGAGAAGCTGCGCGTGGCCTTGCGCTCCGTGCCCACCGGCGCGACGGTGTGGATGGGGCGTGCGCGCATCGGAGTGACGCCGCTCGAGGTGGAGCTCGCGAGGGGAGAGCGCGCCGAATACCGCTTCACGCTCGCAGGCCACCTTGCGGTGAAACAGGTCGTGCCTGCCGACGCAGGAGCCGTCGAGGTCCGCCTCGCGCGACAGCCCCGACGCGCCCGCCGCGCCGACGACGCGGTCTTTCGCAAGGTCGAAGACCTGAAGGAGAATCCGTTCCAGTGACCGGTGCAGCCATGATCCGACACCTCGTTTGCGTCCTCTTCACCGTCGGCCTCTTCGCTGTCCCGTGCGCCTTCGCCCAGCCGCCTGCGCGCGCGGTGACGGCGCAGAACGCCACCGCACGCGCCAGCCGGCACTTCGACGACGGCGCCCGGTTGTACAAGCAGGCGCGTTACCGGGAAGCCATCGCGGCGTTCGAGGCCGCCTACGTGGCGAAGCCGCACGGGGCGATCCTCTTCAACATCGCCCAGTGCCACGAGAAGCTCGGCGATCTCCCGGCGGCGTTGAGGGGCTACGCCGCATACCTGCGCGATCTCCCCAACGCGGAGGACCGCGACACCGTCCGGCTGGTGATGAAGAACCTGGAGCAGCGGCTCGCCGCTGGGGGCATCCAGCAGCTTCGCGTCTACTCCCAACCCACCGATGCGACGGTCTACGTCGACGGAGCGCGCGCGGGGGTGACGCCGTTCAGCGCGGAGCTTCCGCTCGGCAGGCACCGGGTGGGCGTGGAGATCGAGGGCTACGCGCTGAACGAACGACAGATCGAGCTGACCGCGGACACCTCGGCAGCGCTCGACTTCACCCTGGAGAAGCGCACGGAGACGGTCCCCCTGGTGGATGCCTCCCAGGAGGTCGTGCCCGCCACCGTTCCGCAGGCCGCGCTCGTTGTTCCTTCTGCGGAGACGACCTCGGGTTGGCGCCCCCGGCCCGGGATCTGGACGTGGGTCAGCGCCGGGGTGACTGCGGCAGCGCTGGCGACGGCGGTGGGCTTCGGCCTCTCCGCACAGAACCAGAGCGATACTCTGATGACCCGCCAGCCCCGCACCGGCGCAGACGCGACGCTGCTCCGCGACGGGGCGAAGGGGAGCGCCACGACCTCCAACGTCCTCTACGGGGTCGCGGGCGTGGCGGGCGCCGCAACGGTTGGCCTGTTCTTCTTCGAAGGCGAGTTCTGACATGCGCAGAATCACCCTCCTCCTTCCTCTCCTGTTCCTCGGGCCAGCCGGATGCTCCGTCGCGGTGACGGGCGCGCCCTGTGACACGACCGACGAATGCCCCGCCGGCGAGGTATGCGGCGAGGGCGGCGCGTGCCGGGAGAAGCGCGAAGGCGAGGAGGGCAACTGCGAGTGCAGACCGGGCGAGAGTCAGCGCTGCGCAGGGGACGGAACCCGGGTCACCTGCCGGGAGGATGAGA
>JBAWAM010000386.1:0-8784 GCA_049589315.1 Myxococcaceae bacterium | reverse complement strand
CTTCCCCTCCCTCCGGGTCCGCTTCCTCCCCTCCCCCCCAGGACCCATTTTCCTCGGGGAGCAGGGAGGCGGATGGTGAACAAGCGATGGCTGGCCGTGCATGCATGCCTGGCGCTCGCGCTCGGCGTGCCTGCGCAGGCCGAGACGCTCGTCTCCCTCACCTTCGACGATGGGCTGGCGGAACAGCTGCTGGTGCCCCCCATGCTTGCCCCCCATGACATGCGGGCGAGCTTCTTCGTCATCAGCGCCCGGGTGGGGACGCGGGGCTACTTCACGTTGCAACAGCTGCGCGCGCTGCACGAGGCCGGGCACGAGGTGGGCGGCCACACCCTGCACCACGAGGAGCTGGCCACGCTGCTGCCGGACATGCAACGAGAGGAAGTGTGCGAGGACCGCACGCGGCTGCTCATCTGGGGACTGCCCGTCACCTCCCTCGCCTACCCCTTCGGCTCGGACGACGAGGCGGTGCATAAGGTGGTGGAGGCGTGCGGCTACAGCGCGGCGCGCGACGTGCGCGGGCTCCGGGACACATGCGGGAGTTGCCCCGCGGCGGAGTCCGTCCCCCCCGCAAACCCGTTCGAGCTGCGCACGGCGGAGACGGTCACGCGCGACCACTCGCTGGAGACCATGCAGTCCTGGGTGCTCGCCGCCGAGGAGGCGGGAGGAGGCTGGGTGCCGCTGGTCTTCCACTTCGTCCTGGAAGACTGCACCGGCCGCACCTACTGCGTGACGCCCTCCACGCTGCGCGCGTTGATCGACTGGCTGGCCGCGCGCGCGCCGCTGGGCACGCACGTGCGCACCGTGCGCGAGGTGGTGGGGGGCGAGGAGCGGCCGGCGATGCATGCCAGGCCTCGGCCTGCGGACGCCCTGCTGAAGAATGCCTCGCTCCTCGAAAAGGCCAACGGGGATGGCGTGCCGGACTGCTGGCAGCTGGGCGGCCGGGGTGCGGACATGACGCTGGCGTGGGAGACGCAGGCCTCGGCCGGAGTCCCCTCGGTCGTCCTTTCAGACGAGACTGCGACGGCGGGAGCGCGCCAGCTTGCGGTGCTCCGCGATGATGGCACCTGCGCGCCGCTGCTGCCGGAGGGGGAGGGGCGGCGCGTGGGCGTCTGGTACCAGTCGAACATGCCGGTGCACCTCATCGTCTCTTTCCGCAGCGCGGATGGCCGCTGGGGGCCGTGGCTGAAGGGCCCCGCCTGGCCGGCCTCGGAAGTGCCGGCGCAGGCCACCTGGGATGTACCCCGTCCTCCTCCGGGCACGGTGGGCCTCAGCGTGGGAGTGGCCCAGGACGGCCCGGGCTGGATGCGGCTGGGCAGCTTCTCGCTGGAGGAGGCCCCGCTTCCGCCGCCCATCACACCGCCTGACCTCACAGACCGCGCACCCAACGTCATCGTCTCGCCGCCGACACCTGTCGATTCCGAGGGAGACGCCGAGCAGGATGTCCCAGCGCGGGCCTGCGGCTGCCCGCAGGCGACAGGGGCCGTGCTGTGGCCAGGCCTGCTGGCCGCCCTGTACCTGCGCCGCCGGGGTGCGCGGGCATGAACGACCCCATCTCTGGACCGCGCGGTCGCGTGGTTCGATTCAGCAGAGCTCGACGGGATGCCCCCACGGGTTGCTCGCGGGATGCGTACGGAGCAGCGCCTCGAGCTGCTCCCGCTTCTGCGCGGGCGTCTGAGCGAGCGCCTTTGCCTTCGCGCGCTCCAGCTCTCCCTGCGCGCCCATCCGCGCCACGACGTCGCGCATCACCTCATCCGACCATCGACTGAACTCGAGCCATTCCATACGTCCCCCGATGTCTCTGGGCTCTCCAGATGCGCCTCGGGAGGCCGGATGTCACGGCCCGGTCCGTCAGCCCGCCTGCTTGGGACGAGTGGTGAACAGTGAGCAGGTTCCCACCATGCTCACCGAGATCGAGGCGGGGCCGTACACGATCCGCTCGTTCGCGGGCACGGACGACATCCTCGAATCCACCTTCGTCGACGAACACCGCACCATCGAGGAGGCCCGCGAACGGGCCCACATCCACCTCGACGAGCTGATCGCTCGGGAGGAGCAGTTTCACAACGAGGCGATCGTGCTGATGCATTTCAGTCAGGCGTATTCGCCCGGCCAGGTGCATCAGGCGATCTGCGAGCGGGTGCCTCCGCGGCTGCTGGACCGGGTGAAGGTCTTCGCGCCTGAGTCGGGGCGCTGGTTTGGTTGAGGAGGAGTCGTGGCGGAGGAGAAAGCGACCGGCGCGCTCATCGAGGTCGGATGGGTGCTGGCGGGTGACCTCGACGCGCAGGAGGTAGATGCGATCCGCCGTGCCCGCGAGCTCGTGCTCCGTACGCTCCAGGCCCTTCTCCCGGAGTTCGAGTGGCGCATGCCCGTCGTCTACCGTCGGCGCATCGTCCAGGCGCAACGGGTGCAGCCGGTCCACCTGCTCGATGCTGCCGCGTCCGAACGGGCCGTGCGGCGCTGGGACTTTGCCCTGCTGGTCACGGACGCTGAGCTGGTGAGCTATTACACGCCCTGGGCGATGGGGATGGCGTCACGCGCGCTGGGCTCGGCGGTGATGTCGCTCGCGCGGCTGGAGCCGAGCTACTCCGCCGAGGCGCGCGCCCCGGTGGACCGGATCGCGCAACGCCTTCAACGCCTGGCGTTGCATCTGATCGGTCATCTGAACGGGCTGCCCCACGCCGAAGACGATCGCACCAGCCTCCTCTCCCCCGTCGGCGCTGCGTCCGACCTGGACAAGATGGAGGCCTTCTCCGGCGAGGCGTTGGACAGGCTCCGCTGCGAGCTGCGCGACGTGGCGGACCTCCGCCTCGAGGAGCAGCCCGGCCCTCGGCTGGGCCCGGTCCCGTTCTACGCGAAGACCCTCCGGCACAACCGGGACGACATCTGGAGCTCGGTCCGTCAGATCGCGCCGTGGTGGTTCCCGCTCAGATTCAGCAGGCTCACCATCGCCGGGATCTCGACGATGCTCATCCTGCTGCTCACGGCCGAGGCCTGGGACCTCGCGATGACCCAGCAGCTCGGGTTCGTCCTCGTCTTCGCCGCGGTCTCGGTCGCGGGGACCTCCGCGTTTCTGATCAAGCGGCAGCGCCTCCTGGTCCGCAGGGGAGGTCGGCGTCTGACGGAACAGACGGCGGTGACGAACATCTCGGTCGCGGTCTCGATCTTCATCGGGATGCTCACGACCTGGCTGCTGTTCTTCCTGTTCGCCCTCGCGTTCAGCCAGGCGTTCTTCACCGATCGGCTCGCGGCGTCCTGGGCGGAGGACGTTGGAGTCCCGATCGGGCTGCGGCACTACGTCGTGCTCTCGGCCTTCGTGGCGACCCTGGGCATCGTCATCGGCGGCCTGGGCGCTTCCTTCGAGGCGGAGAGTTACTTCCGCCATGTCGCCTACGTGGACGAAGAGACGTGAGCGCCGGGTGTGGCTCCAATCCTTATCACGCGGCGAGCAGCCGAGGGCGGCGGCGCAGTGCATCAACGCGCAGCGCGAGACGAAGACGCCTTCGGGGACGAGCTCCGATGGGCACTCGCCCGCAACGGGGCGCTTAGTCCCCGATGATCACCTACTGCGCGGGACGAGTTCACCCGCTGAAAACGCGGCGTTCACCGCGGCGGGCTCGGCTTGGCACCGAAGAGATCGCCGACGCCCTCAAACGTGCGGCGTAGCCAGCCGCCCACCCCGCCGCCATGCTGGGGACATTTCTCGAGCGGCTCTGTGCCCGAGACGAACCACTCGGTGCGCACCTGCTCCGGCGGGCACTCGGGATTGGCGAGCCGGCCACTCCGCCCGTCGATGCTGCGCGAGAGGACGTCGGTAGGGGCGCGCCAGGCGGAGGGCACCTTGCGCGTGCGGTAGTACTCCTTCGCAATCCGCCCCCACACCGGAGCCGCCAGCCTGCCGCCGGAGGCCTCCGGGAGAATCCGCTGCGGCAGGTCGAAGCCGAGCCACACGCCGGCCACGAGGTCCGGCGTCACGCCGATGAACCACGCGTCGGCCGCATCGTTGGTGGTGCCCGTCTTGCCCGCGGCAGGCACGCTCGCCTTGAGCCCTGCGCTGCGCACGCCTGCGCCGGTGCCCTTGTCGACTGCGTCCTGCAATAGGCTCACCGTGAGGAAGGCCACCGCGGGCGACAGCACGGGCTTCGTCTCCACGGGCGCCTCCCACACCACCTTGCCCGTCGCGTCCTCCACGCGCTGAATGAGCCGGGGCTTCACCGACAGGCCACCATTGGTGAAGGGCGCATAGGCGGCCACCAACTCCAGGGGCACCACTTCGGCCGCGCCGAGGAAGGTGGAGGGCAGCTCGTGGATGGGCGTGGATAGCCCCAGCGCGCGCGCCAGTTCCGCCACGCGCGCCACGCCCACCCGCTCGCCCAGCTCGACAGCGGCGCGATTGGAGGAGCTGGCCAGGCTCGTGCGCAGGTCCAGGATCTCCTCCTCCGAGACATGGTCCGCAGGCCGATATGCCTCCTCCGCGTCTTCCTCCTCGGGGCCAGGCTCCGTCGCAGGCGCAGCGCCCGGCCCGGTGAGCAGCGTGGAGACGGGGATGCCTGCGGCGAGCGCCGACGCGTAGACGACGGGCTTGAACACCGACCCGGCCTGTCGCCGCGCCTGGGTGACTCGGTCGAACTGGCTCAGGGCGTAGTCGCGTCCGCCCACCAGGGCCAGCACGTCTCCGGTGCGCGGCTCGAGCGCCACGTACAGCCCCTGCAGGCACGCCGACGCGTCGTCCTGTGCCGTGCCCTTCGCACAGGAACGGTGCGCAAAGCGCCCGAGCTTGCCCTTCTCGACCGCCTCGAGCTGCCGCAACAGTTGTGCCTCGGCCGCATGCTGCAGCTCGAGATCCAATCCGGTGTGCACCCGCAGACCTACGGTGGTCGCGTCGGGCCCGAAGCGCTCGACGAGTTCCTTGTGCACGGCAACGACGAAGTACGGGGCCTCGCCGCGCGCCTCGAGCGGAGGGATGAGCGAGAGCGGCTCGGCCTGCGCCTTCTGCGCTTCCTCTGCCGTGATGAGCCCCTCGCGCGCCATCAGCCCGAGGATGAGGTTGCGCCGCTGCTTTGCCGCCTCCGGGTTGCGCCGCGGGTTGTAGAAGGATGGCGCCCTGGGCAGCCCGGCCAACAGCGCCGCCTCCGCCAGGGACAGACGCGCGGCGGGCTTACCGAAATAGCCCTGCGCCGCCGCCTCCACTCCGTGCAGCCCCTCTCCCAGCGCAATCTGGTTGAGGTAGAGCTCGAGAATCCTGTCCTTGGTGAAGGCTCGCTCGATGTCTCGCGCCAGCACCACCTCCCACACTTTGCGCCGCAGCGTCTTGGCCCGCGTGAGCTGCTCTGGGAAGACGTTTCGCGCAAGCTGCATGGTGAGCGTGCTGAAGCCCTCCTCGTAACTGAGCGTGCGCAGGTTGCGCACCAGCGCACCGGCCACGCGCCGGTAGTCCACGCCCCCGTGCTGGTAGAAGCGGCTGTCCTCTACGGCAAGGAAGGCCTGGCGCACGTGCTTCGGAATCTGCGCCAGCGGAAGCACGATGCGCCGCTCCGGCGCCAGGTGCGCGAGCATTTTCCCGCTTCGGTCAAAGACGCGGCTGGCCTGCGGGGGCGTGTACTCCTCGAGCGCCGCCACCGAAGGACAGCTCTCCCCATCGCAGCGCGGCCAGAGGACGGCCAGCGTCGTCCCCAGGCCCATCAGCACGAGAACCACCAGCACGCCGGCCACCTTCAGCAGCAGCCGCACGCGCGGGTTGCGGCACACCTCGACGAGTCGGGCGAGCAATGGGCGAAGCTGGAGGACGGGACGAAGGGACACGGTCCCCCGGGATACGACAGGTGCGGGCGAGGAGGCCACCGGCGCGGGCAGGCGGCACGGGTGGGGAGGAGGCTGTCTGGCTGCACGCGCTCCGGATAGCCGGGCCTCCGAGCGCCGGCTGACGACGTTCTCCCCCATCCCGCGCCGCCTGTGGCATCGCTTTGAATCACCTCGAATCCAGGTCGACGCCTGCAGCGCCAGCAAACTCCTCGATCGCGCGGATACTCTCGTCGAGACCGGCCGTTTGAAGACTCCCAAGAACCTGCCGGATGCTCATCGTCGGGTTCTTCGGCTCAGCAGGTCGCGCAGTGACATCGGGTACATCGCGCAGGCGTCGTATACGATGGTGAAGGCCACGCGGACTCCTCAGTAGTCGAGCCCGAGTTCCTCCGCTCGCCGAATGGGATTCGCCACAAAGACGAAGCGAGACGCTGTTTCACGCTTTCGGGAACGGCCGTGGCGAATGCTCTCAGCGTGATCGAGCCCAAAGGCCCGGTGATGGCAACTGTGGCAGGCGCGGTCCTCCTCTACTGGCGCCCAGCTCGATCGCGACTGAGACAGCGGGGCGATCTCGCCCTGCCTGCGTTGATCGGCGTGGGCAGCGCCCTGGTTCTGGCCCGAGTGCATGTTGGACTCGCGGTGGCGTCTGTTCTGATGCTTGGAGGCGCCTCGGGATTGCTGGTCCGCGCGCCGGGCACAGCACGAATCCGGGTTGCGGCGCTGGAGGAGATCGTCCGCGGGCAGCTCATGGCGCAACCGCCCGCCGACCAAAGCGAGCCCGTGCCATCCAGCGGCCCAGACATGTCCGCGGGGCCGACGCGCGCGCCGAAGCACACATATCGCTCACCGCGAAGGCGCTGGCGCGGAGCAGCAGGATGAGCTGGCGCCTCCATGCAATCGCCGCGGCGAAGCTTCGTATCCGGGGCATGACCACGAACCTGAAAGCCTGCACGTCCTGCGCGACCGAAATCCATCTCCAGGCCCGCAAGTGCCCACACTGCCTTTCCCGCCAGCCGGGCACCGGCCTGTATCGCTCCCGCGACAGCCGGATGCTGGCCGGGGTGTGCGGCGCGCTCGCACGCGAGCTGGGCGTCGACGTCACCTTTGTCCGGGTCGCATTCGCCCTCACGGCGGTGATCTCCTTCGGGCTCGGCTTCTGGGCCTATGTCGCGCTGTGGGTGTTGACGCCCACCGCGCCGGGAGGCGCCGCGCCGCTCGCGCGCGTCGTGGAGCGGATCCGCAACCTGTTCACGCCTTCGCAGCAGCCACTGACGCGCGTGGAAAACGGCTAGGCACGCTCGATGGATGGGGGCTGCGGCTTCCCCGTCCAGGGTCGCGCCGTGATCATCTGCACGGGCCCGGCGAAGAGGTGCTCCTCGGTGTAGACGGTGTGCATCCGGCCGAGCTCGGGGAGGAACGTCGAGGTCGGCCGCTCGAGCCACTGCTGGACGAGCACCTCACCGTCGAAGCTGAACGCCTGGCGGAGCACTTGGGGGCACTCCTTGAGGTAGCGCCGCACCAGCGGGCGCAGCTCGCGGCCGAAGTCCCGTCCCATCCGCGCGTGCCGGCGGGCCCGATCGAGCGTCCCGTCGAAGTCCCTCGAGATGTGGAACAGCTCGTGGATCACCGTCTCGACCCGGTCCTGGGGGGTGGAGTCCCGGAAGAAGAGCGGGCGCAGGGTGATGCTGTAGAGCATCCGTCGCCCGGCGATCCGGACGGTCGGCTTGCGCCGGCCGGTGATCTTGTCGGTGCTCCTTCCACCCGTGAACGCCAGCGGCTTCACCGTGCCGCGCGAGGCGCGACGTGCCTCCCCCGCGACCACGAGGATGCGCGACGCCTTGATGTGCGAGAACTCCGGCATCCTCCGGGCGATGTCCCGGATCAAGGCGCGAACGGCGGCGTTCAGGTTGGGACGTCGTCGAGTCAAGGAGGCCTGGCATCCTAGCCTGAAAGCGCTTTGGCATCCCGTTCGTGATGCCGCAAGATGGCCCGCCATGAAGAGACAGGTTCTGACGGGGCTGCTCGCGTTCGGTGTCCTCTCTGGTTGCGGCCAGCAGCCGTCCCAGACGCCGGACGCGGGTGAGCCGGTGGACACCAGCTGCGGAATTGATTGTGCCGCGCAGGAGAAGTACGGCCTCATCGCGAACCGCTGCTTCGAATACTCCGCGTCGAACAACGCGCAGGCCTTCCCAGAGGTCGGCGCCTTCGTCCGTCCGGTGAGGGAGCTCGAAGGCGGCGTGAAGGTGATGCCTGTCGAGTACCGAAAGGGCGGCTTGATCCTGATGACCGACAACTTCGCCATCAAGGATGGAGGGCTGTACCTGGCTCGACGCGAGTTCAAGGCGGGCCAGTCGGTCACCTACAAGGACGGCAGCAATGCGATCGTCGGCGTCCCCTGGTTCTACGCGGACACCGAGGTCAAACAGAACTTCAGCTCGAACGCCACGGCGGACGTCGTGGACGGCGGTCAGCGCAATGCGATCCCGACCACGTACACGGTGAACACCGATGCGCCCACCAACCTCGAGAAGATCGTCCCGAGCGGAACGTTCGACGACGCCATCAAGCTGACGTTCTCCGAGTCCCCCGATCACGGCGCGGATGGCAAGCGCGTGCTCGCCCCGGGGACCGGATTCATTCTCTTCTCCACGAACTTCGAGCTGAGCTCGACGGCGAACAGGCTGCCCCACTTCCTGCAAACGGTCCGAGACATCGCCGAAGGCGACGTGGACTGCGGCATCGGCCAGTAATCGGAGGTTTCCATGAAGCGCATGACGACCGCTCTCGCTCTCGCCCTCGCGGCGGGGTTCACCGCATGCGCGACGACGCAGGAGGCGCCGCTCGCATCGTCTCCCGAGCTCCTCTCGCAGGAGCTGGCGATCGACCAGAACATCACGACCTTCAACCTCGAGTTCGAAGGTGCAGCGCAGGCCGGACAGGCCGCGAAGATCGAGAAGGCGACCTGGGAGCTGGTGGTCGACGGCA